>JBGQJX010000126.1:0-9911 GCA_041499255.1 Ktedonobacteraceae bacterium
AAAAAGTGATTTATACTCAGCATATAATCAAAGGCAGCAGAAAAAACGTATCCAGCAATAGTAGGAGCTAGCCCAAGTAAGAGCACAGATATGAAATAGCCGACGTATAAACGCTGTTGCAAAGCTGTGTGAGGCGCAATTGGAGTTTTTGCTCTTATTTCTTCACCGACCAGGATAGTAGATGAAGACGGGGATGATTGAGTTCTCCGCTTCTTAGGAGGCAGGGAGCGCATAGGCGCGAAAGCCAGGTGTCCCAATGTTGCACCGATAACGCTAAAGAGCAAGGAGCATGCAGCGATTAATGCCCAGGTGGTGAGAAAGCCAACTCTTTGATCAGCAGTGATACTAACATTATATATGACATTTGGATAAGAGGTAGCTGCCAGAAACTGGAAAAGTGCCAGGAACAAGCCTCCTAGAGCAGCTTCAAGCAAACCTGGGCGCTGAAATCTATGAAGTTTACGGATGGCAGTAACAAGTAAGCCGCAGCCTGTAGCACTCAGCACAGCGATGGGTGCGATTGATGTTGACGGCTGGGGATTGATTCGAGCAACCAGAGCAAAAAGCCCGGCAATCAAAATGACCACACCAAGAGCAAGCCAGTCAAAGCGTTTTGTACTTACTGCAAGACTAGAAACAGGTGCTGTAGGTGTTGATGTTGTATGCTGAACTGCCTGTGCCTCGTCGCCAGATTTTTCTGCCAATGTGTTCGACTCTACCGTGATCTCGGTGTTGTTTTGCCCTTGCATGGGTTAGAACTGCTCCTTATGAAATCCTTATGAAGGATACTAGCATATACATGGCAGAGGGGCAAGTTTCCTTCCAGGTATTATCGGCTCTATAACACAATAGTAGTTTGATCGTGTACAAGTGACCACGTCCCTTCTTTGTTATCAGAGCCATCTTTCCTGGTAAAAACAAGGCTCAAATAGTGCTGTTTGTCGTATGGCTCATCTCTGAGCGTGGTATCGCTATATTGAACAAGCAGCAGCGCGTACGCCATTTCGGCTGTTTCAATAGTGCGCACGATTTGATACTCTAATTGCCAATCTGGATCAGCAAACCAGGCCGTTTGTAAGTTGATGAAGGCTGAGCGCCCATTTATTGGTGCTCCATTGAGCAAAATCTGACAAACATCCACATCGACAGAAATGAGTGAGAGTACGTGCTGTAAATCTTTGCGTTTAATTGCTTCAAAAAGCTCCTGCACCATTGTTGCGAAATTCATGGTGACCCTTTCTGCCTGTTCAATATTCATCTCGTCGAGTCACAGGTTCTTTTCTGCTTGCGTATTTTTATAGGTGTGTATACGAGTTAAAACAGAAGCTGTAACAGATTCTAAAAGGTATTTGAGGAAAGTATATCATCAAACCCTCCATTTTTGGAGACCCCCGCATTCATGCGCGGGGAGGAAAAAATGGCTGCCCCGCAGGGCAGTATTCAACGATTGAGTACTCTGCTTGTGACTATTCAATAAAATTCTAGACAGCCATGAGACAATTGTTCTAGTGGGAACAAGCGAACGTGAAGGCACTCCTCTGCTTGCATGAGAAACTGTTTGTTGTAGGCGTTTTACCCCTACTCTCTCGATTGTTCCACATATACAGATCGGCATGAGGATCAACGTCCTGTCTGCTAGCACAACCTGTAGACTCCTTTCTGTATGGGGCGCTCGGATACGTCCGAGGGGCTTTGGTTGAAGCCTTGTCACCCGTCCTATCGTAGCGTTCTCTGTTCCACCGGCAAGGGTGAGGGTAGCTACAAGCCCCTAGCTTTCGCTATGGGGTCTGGTGACCGAAGTCCAGAAGTATGCTTATAGGCTTATACAGGACCTGCTATGATCAGTTGAGCGAAGCATCTCTTGCACGAAGCCGGAAATTGGCAGGAATCCTCGGAAATATTGTTTACTTCCTGACATCTGATGAAGTAGCTACCAAAACTATATTCAAGTTAACTTGTCTGACAATGTGAAATATTACCTCTTCGAAAATGTTCATTTTCCACCTTTACTTTCGTCTAATTAGTACAGATAAACTAATTTCCATTTAAATATTCTATGAAAATTGATGAGGATTGGTACTCGACAATAACTGCTCTTGCCAGTAGCCTGGTTAGGAGAATTTATGATTGAGAAAAGGCGCTCAAGACTACTAGGCCAACTTAATAAGCGTGTTTTCCTCGCTTCCAGGAAAATAAAATATGATGAATTATTGTTATCTATAATAGATTGCATTCTACCGGACATCCACATGTGGGATAGTACTATTGTCTTGTTACTTGAGCGTAATCTTTTCCGTCCTATTGTGACATAAGGGGCCTTATGGCCTCCTAAAAAATATTCACAAAATGTACACATTCAAAGGGGATGTGTTAAAAATGAACCAAATGTTTAGCAATTATCAACCAATCAATTCTTATGGCGTGATCGGCGATTGTCATTCAGTAGTTTTGATCAGTCCCGATGGCGCAGTGGACTGGGGCTGTCTGCCGGACTTTGATAGTCCTGCCCTCTTCTGTCGTCTGCTCGATGCGGAACAAGGCGGCTATTTTCAGATAGCTCCTTCCGACAGCACCATTCCTGGATCACAGCGCTACCTGCGCGGTAGTAATGTGCTGCAAACCAGGTTTGCCAGCACCACTGGTGAAGTAGTGCTCACCGATTTTATGCCGGTGGAAACATTAAGCGCCTGGCCGTACAAGGGGATGAATAATAATACCTGGACACGAGAAGATGGCTCCTGCCATTGCCTGGTGCGCAGTGTGGAGTGCACATATGGTGAACTTCCGGTGACCATGACACTGAAGGTCAGCCCAAACTATGCCGCATCGCCAGGTGAGATATTCCTGGCCAAGGACAATATGGGGGCAGTAATCACAGGTGGGAACCAGCATGTTGGCCTTGCTATTGTTGGCGCCTATCGTGTTGCTCCCTTCTCGATGAGCGTTGAGCAACAGGAAGGGGGCATACATCCATCGATTGTAGTGCAGATGACCCTGCGTGAGGGTGAAAGCGTCCTTTTTGCTGTTGGGGTGGGCCGCAGCCTACAAGCGGCTCGTCGCCTCGTGGAACATGAATTGCACCAGCGCAACTTCGAAGCAGAGCTTGCTCATACTTTACACTGCTGGCGCAAGTGGGTGAAAAACTGCAACTATGTAGGTCCATATGCCGACGCGGTAGAACGCAGCGCGCTCACGCTCAAGATGATGACCTACGCTCCTACCGGCGCTATAGTCGCTGCTCCAACCACCTCTCTGCCAGAAGAAATGGGTGGGGAGCGTAACTGGGACTATCGTTACACCTGGCTGCGTGATGCTACCTTTACCCTGTATGCCTTGAATGTGCTTGGTTTTACAGAAGAAGCCCATGCCTTTACCCATTGGCTGCGCCGTCTCTCTTATGCTAACGGGGAAGACCTGCAGATTATGTATGGAATACGCGGTGAACGTGATCTCACCGAGCATCTACTTCCGCATCTTAGTGGCTACAATAATACAGGTCCAGTACGCATTGGCAATGACGCGGCAAATCAGAAGCAGCTTGACGTTTTTGGTGAAGTGCTGGATTGCATTCACCTCTATCGCCGGCAGGGCGGCTTTGAACGTTATGGAGAAACGCTCGACGGTTCCCTATGGATGATGATGCGCGAATTAGTCGAGCATGTATGTGCGCATTGGCAGGAGGCCGATAGCGGCATCTGGGAGGTGAGGGGAGGCCTTCGCCATTTTGTTTACTCCAAAGTCATGTGCTGGGTAGCGCTCGATCGAGGAATTCGAGCGGCGCGGCAACTCAATTTGGTAGCTGATCTTCCTCGCTGGTGTGCTGTCCGAGATCAGATCCGTGCCGATATCCTTTCACACGGGTACAATACCACTATCGGCGCGTTTACCCAAGCGTATGACGATGATGCCCTTGATGCCTCGAACCTCTTATTGCCGCTCGTGGGTTTCATTCCACCGGATGACCCGCGGATGCGTTCAACTGTTGATCGCATTATGGAGCGGCTTACCGACGAAAACTGTTTCGTTTATCGTTACCTTTCCGATGATGGATTAGAAGGTTCTGAGGGTACTTTTTCCATCTGTACATTCTGGCTGGTCGATAACCTTGCTATGCAGGGTCGTGTAGACGAAGCCAGGTCGCTATTCGAGCGCCTGTTGTCCTATGCAGGCCGCCTTGGCCTGTTTTCTGAGGAGATTAACTCACATAGTAGAATCGCCTTAGGGAACTACCCTCAAGCCTTTACTCATATTGCACTTATCAATAGCGCGATAAACCTTCAGAAAGCTGAAAGGCGTCTCGCCATGCAGCATACAGATCCTGTGATTGCAGCGATCAAGTTGCACTCTGATCATAAATAATGGAGCCAGGCGGCTTTACGGCTTTCACGAATAAGCAGAAAAATAGCGGACTGAAGTTCGCTATTTTTCTGCTTATTCGTGAGCGCCGTAGCCCGTAATGAAACATGGCTTTATGCGATAATACCCAAAACACTCGAGTAAAGGGAGATACTATTGTGTCATTACCTGTGCGTTACCCAACTGCCAGCCTCAAACCTGATCGCGAAGTGATCCTCCGGGGCGGCCACCTATGGATATTTTCTGGTGCTCTCCAACAGCCCCCGCGCTGGATAGAACCGGGCGGGCTGGTCGATGTCAAATCATCTACCGGAAAGTTTGTCGCTCGCGGTTACTATAACCCGCGGACGGATATAGCCATTCGTATCCTGACATACGATGCTGAGGAAGTTATCGATAGCGATTTTTTTCGCAGACGTGTTCGCAGTGCTGCCGAGCTACGACAGGTATTTGACCCGGAGCAGACCAATGCCTATCGCCTGATTCATGCCGAAGGCGATGGCCTCCCAGGAGTAGTCGTCGATCGCTACGCGGACATTTTAGTGGCACAAATCCACACTGCTGGCATGGAGCGACTGCGACACTCGTTGATTGATGCATTAATGGAGGAAACAGGGGTAGCGGGGATATTGTTGCGCAATGAGGGCCAGTCACGTCGACGCGAGGGCCTGGAGGTAGAGGAACCGGTAGTGGTAGTCGGTGAGGTTCCAGGGCAGGTAGCAGTACGCGAAAATGGCGTGCAGTTTCTTGTTGACCCATGGCAGGGCCAGAAGACCGGTTTCTTTATCGATCAACGTGATAAGCGCGCGGCCTTATGTAAATATGCCAGGAACAAGCGTATACTGAATTGCTTTAGCTACACAGGCGGCTTCTCTGTCTACGCGGCGCTGAGCGGGAAGGACACTCACGTGACAAGCGTTGATATCTCTGCTCCCGCCATCGAGGCGGCACGCAATCACTTTGCTTTAAACAATCTTGAACCGAGCGAACATGAATTTCTTGTAGCTGATGTGTTTGACTACCTGGAACAGGCACGCCGAGATGGCGTGCAGTTCGACGTGGTAGTCCTTGATCCTCCCGCCTTTGCTAAAACGCAAGGGGCGCGGTCGCAAGCCCTGAAAGCTTATCTCCGATTGAATACGCTTGGTATGCAGGTATTGCGACCAGGGGGGATATTACTTACCTGTTCGTGTTCAGGAGTTGTAGATATGGATGATCTGCTAGGGACGCTTTCGCAAGGAGCACGCTCTCTTCGACGCCCCGTACAATTGTTGGAAAGCTACACACATGGCGTCGATCATCCCATCAACCTGGCAATGCCTGAGACCGCATACCTCAAAGCCGTTTTTTGTCGGGTAGGCTAACGGCTATTTGCCCTTAGTCAAGTATCCACCATGAAAGCCGCTGCTTGTGGTATACTTGTTCCCATCGCCCCTACATTTTCAAGGACGTTATTACATCGGCGTAATACATGGAGTGTTTGTTCTATGGCTCAGAGCATTGAAGATGGCCGCGCACAGCTTCTAGTAGACCAACAGGTACCAGAAGATGGACTGGCCCAGTTGAACCGCATTGCGGTAGCTCTTACTTCTGAATTTGATCTGCAAAGGTTATTGCAGATGATTACGGATGCTGCGCGTCGAGTCACCGCCGCCCAACATGCCGCCTTCTTTCTCACTCCTGAAATTGCTGGGGAGAATGCGCAGCAACCTGAGAATAAAGTGATTTTCAACCTGGCGGCTATCTCCGGCGCTACACCGGCTATCGAGAAACACTTCAGGCACCTTGGACCGGTTGAAGGTATCGGTGTCTTACACCCCGTTTTCTGGGAAGGAACGTCTGTGGTCGTTGATGATGTACATGCAGATCAGCGCTACGTCGGAGTGCCGCGTGGACATATTCCTGTACGCAGCTTTTTAGGCGTTCAATTGCGCACGCGTGAAGGGACAATTCTGGGGGCTTTCCTCATAGGTGATACACGGCCAGGTCGCTTTAGTACTCGAGACGTTGAATTGATTGAAGCGCTGAGCGCTCAGGCTGCTGTCGCTATACACAATGCGCAGCTTATTGCTCGTGAGCGTCAGGCAATGGAGCAATATGCTGCCCAATTAGAACGCGAAGTTCGTGAGCGTACGGCTGAATTGGAACGGCGCAATCAGGAATTGAGCAAGTATGCTACTGATATGCAGACTTTGCACCATGAGCTGACAGAGGTCCAGAAGCGTCAGATGCTTGCGGATGAGCGTGGTCGTATTGCTCAAGAATTGCATGACCGCGTGCAGCAAACGCTCTTTACTATTGGTCTAAAAGCTGATTGGGTCATAGGTCAATTGCTTTCTGAAGGGCGCAATGAAGCGAGCCCCTACATTCGTCCACTGCATACTATCAAACAACTTGCCTCTTTAGGAACAGCACAGGTACGTGATGCTATCTTTGCCCTCTCTATGACTGAACTACAAGAGGGTGGCCTGGTAAGTGTGCTGTATACATTGATTCACGATCTGCGTGAAGCCACTACAATTGAGGCTGACCTGGTGGTGGCAGAGCTAGCCGGGTCTTTACCTGCGCCAATTGAAAGCGCTCTCTTGACTATTGCCCAGGAGGCGCTCTCAAATGTGCGGCGTCATGCTCAAGCAACAATTGTGATTGTGACCGTACAGGTAACCAATGAACAGGCCATCCTTGTAGTTCAGGATAACGGCATAGGCCTCTCTCAACAGGTACTTCAAACCTATCGGAACAATACAACCCATCTCGGGCTAAAGGGCATGCATAACCGCCTGGAAGAACTCGGAGGTCAATTTGCTCTGGCAAATGGTGAGGAGGGCGGCTTAATCGTAAAGTCGGTGGTACCTCTATGATCCGTTTAATGATCATCGATGACCATGAGATGGTGCGTGAAGGGCTGAAAGCTATCTTAGTAGTTGAGTCTGATTTCTCCATTGTTGGAGAGGCCGCTAATGCTGAGGAGGCACTTACACTGATAGAGCGTTTGCGCCCGGATGTAGTGTTGCTCGATGTTCGCCTTCCAGGTGTGAGTGGGATCGAGGTGTGTCGTATCGTCACGGAGCAGTATCCCGAGACCGCCGTTATTATTTTAACTACCTTTACTGATGAACAAATCATAACACAATGTATTCAAGCGGGTGCCAAAGGTTTTATCTTAAAAGATGTTGAGCGATTTGACCTGAAGCGCGCTATCCGGGCTGTGGCACGTGGTGAAGCCGCTATTGATACCAAAACGGCTGCCTCGGTGTTGGCTCAACTTCGTCGCGGAGGCGACCACAAGGGTCGTCCCTACAAAAAAGAACCTTTAACAGAACCGCTCAGTTCACAACAAATCGTCATTCTACGGCTTGTGGCCCAGGGCCTTTCCAGCCGCGAAATTGCTACGCAGCTCTATCTCAGTGAAAACACTGTCAAGGGCTATGTCCAGGAAATTCTCCACCGCCTTGGTGTGAAGAACCGTACCGAGGCTGTGATGGTTGCCGTCAAACAGGGGTGGCTTTGACCTCCATTCGTAGGTTTCATATTACCTCCTTTTGTAGGTAACAGCAAGAGCTATTGGAAGACTATACTGATCTATGTTAGGGTGCTGCACACTCTAATATGCTTTCCTCCCTATCGGTCTGACGTTTTTTCCGATGAAGCGCAGGATTATGCGCGTCTACGGCTGTTTGTTGGAGGTGATATTTTGATTCCTGGTTCATTCGATTATGTTGTAGCGAACAGTGTGAGTGATGCTGTCTCCCTGCTGCAACAACACGGCGACGAAGCCAAAATTCTGGCTGGTGGCCAGAGCCTCATTCCCCTTATACGATTTCGTCTTGCTGGTCCATCAATCCTGATTGATATCAACCGGATTGCTGACCTGGAGTACATTCAAGAGACGGAAGGCACTTTGCGCATTGGCGCACTTACTCGCGAAGCAGAGTTGGATCATTCACCACTGATACGCACTCGCTACCCGATACTGCTTGATACTTCTTCTATGGTAGCTGATCCAGTGGTGCGAAACTGGGCCACTGTTGGTGGGAATATTGCTCATGCTGATCCTGCCAACGACCATCCTGCTACCATGTTGGCCCTGGATGCCCTTGTGGTTGCTGTCGGCCCGGGTGGTGAGCGTATCATACCCATTGAAGCATTTTTTGCTGATTCGACCTTTGAGACCACTTTGCGCCCCGATGAAATGTTGACGGAGATACGTATCCCGGCTCCCAAGGAGCATAGCGGAGGAGCGTATATGAAGTTAGAGCGCAAAGTTGGTGACTATGCCATTGCTGGCGTAGCAGCATATGTCACTCTTGATGGCGCTGGACACGTCGACTATGCGGGTATCGGGTTGACTAATGTTGGGCCTGTGCCCATCAAAGCACGAGATGCTGGGCAATTCCTGCTTGGTAAACCCCTGGATGAAGCTAGTATCCATCAAGCAGCTGATCTCGCTGCCGCTGCTGCGCAACCCACCAGCGATACGCGCGGGCCTGCAGAATATAAGCGCGCGATGGTGCGCACTCTGGCGGTTCGCGCCTTACGCAAGGCATCCGCCCGTGCAAGAGGAGAGGAATAGCATGAGCACACATCATATTCGTGTCACCATCAATGGCACTGTTTACGAAGGCGATGTCGAATCACGTATGCTGCTGGTTCACTGGATTCGTGACGGCCTGCAATTGACCGGCACGCACATCGGTTGTGATACAACAGCCTGTGGCGCCTGTACAATTATCGTCGACGGTAAAGCTACCAAATCCTGCACTATGTTCGCCGTTCAGGCGAATGGCCGTCAGATTATGACCGTAGAGGGCCTGGAACAGGGTGGCAAACTCCATCCATTGCAGGAAGGTTTCCACGAGAAACATGGCTTGCAATGTGGCTATTGCACACCTGGAATGATGATGACGGCAGCGGCGCTCTTACAGCGCAACCCAAACCCCACTGAACACGAGATTCGTGTGGGCATTTCCGGCAATCTCTGTCGCTGCACCGGCTATGTCAATATCGTCAAAGCTATTCAATATGCCGCAGAGAAATTGCAGGAATCCGAACAAGTTCCGGTCAGTGCTGGTGAAGGAAGTTGATATCCATCTGTGCAACGCTGCTACCGCATCTGTTTGAAAGTCATCCGTCCAACGACGCTAGCGCGTCTAGCAAAGCTCAGGACGGACGAAAGGAAGTGCCTGCGGTCAGCGGCGATGAAAGGAGAGGCCAATAATGGCGACTGAAGCGTTTAAACATGGCCTGGGCGAAGCGTACAAACGTAAGGAAGATGCGCGCTTTATTCGTGGTCAGGGCAACTATGTCGATGATATACAACTGAAAGGGATGCTCTACGGCGATATTGTGCGTAGCCCCTATGCCCACGCGCTTATCAAGAGTATTGATAGTAGTGCGGCAATGCAGGTTCCCGGTGTGGTAGCGGTGATTACAGGTAAAGACCTGGATGCCGCTGGACTGGCCTGGATGCCCACCCTTTCGGGGGACACCGAGGCTGTGCTCGCACTGGATCGCGTCCACTTTCAGATGCAAGAGGTTGCTTTCGTCGTTGCCAC
>JBGQJX010000127.1:0-9874 GCA_041499255.1 Ktedonobacteraceae bacterium
AGGCGGTTGAATCAGGACACTCCTACCACCTCACCAACATCTGGCTCTATGACCACCCGAATATGCTGAACACAGCAGTGGACCAGGGACTCACCGATGACCAGTGGGGCATGGTCAAGGAACGCGGTTTCCCTGTTGGGCCGTGGTACCTGATCATTCCAGGGGTGTTCCACGTCTACTTTCCCGGAGGTGTCACAGGCACAGGATTCGTGCTTTGGAACTTGCTGTTCGCGGCCATCTTGCTCTTTGTCGTGCCGCTGGTTCCAGGAGTACGTGATATTCCCAGGTACCTGAAGCTCTATCGCTTCATCTATCGCTACCCGGCGCCAGGCGATTTGGAGAAACCCGCCTTTGTAGAACGGCATGGGGCAACGCACGGCGGCGTAGAGGCCGCGGGAGGTGGGAAATGAACGAGCAACGCAGTGGCAGCCAGAAGGCGACGAGCACGAATAATCGAAGAGGCATGGAGATGATCCTCTTCCTGGTCGCGTCAGCGATCGGGATCTACGGTCTTGGCCAGGGTCTACAAGGCCTGTTTGAACCCGGCCAGGGGATCAACTTCATCTGGCTCGCGGTAACCGGTGTGGCAATGTTTGTGCTCTTCGCTCAGATGGGGCGAGTGCATGATACCTGGCCGCGCCGCCATAGCGACGAGGCACAGCAGAAAACGAGTGAGGAGACGGCACTGGAGCCGCCTGTGACCAATTGAAAGGAGGCATTTGATGTTTCAGCGCATTCATCGTGACGTCTATTCGATCCTGATTGCCGTGGTGATCCTGGCTGGGGTGATAGCGGGGTTACTTGCCATTCTTAACCCGATAAAGTAAGTAACCGTGGTTGCTCACAGCGCCAACCTTCAAAGAGCGTAACAGATTCCTGTGGCTGCTTCCTCTGCTGCCGTATAACCAGCAAGGAAGGGCCACAAGAATTATGTTAGTCTTTTTAAAAGTTTTCTCCTCTGTAGACAGACTAAAAAGTAAAGGGCCTGACGTTATACTTATCATCTGCGGTTTCTCACTATGGTAAGATACAAGTACGCCTTATCTTTGATGAAAGTTTGTTCAACCAATGGGGCTTGTACTCTATAAAAGGTACCTGTCTAGCATTCAGAGGAGGATCTCTTGGAAGGATGTAACCGCGCGCGAGCAATGATGCTCGATGATCGCAATAGCTTGCTTTTCTTGCATGATCGAACAAATGCGCCGATACCCAAAGCACGCTCGTTTGAGCTCGCGGATGATCGCGTGCAATATGCCCCTGATCGCCCTGCCGACGTAAAGCACGTCAAATTGGTGATTACACTTGACTTCGAGCAAGAAACCGTCAGTGGTACAGTGAGCACTACCTTTTCCGCGCTCTATGAAGAGGTCAAAAGTGTCTCGTTTGATGCAATCGACCTGCAAGTCGAGCATGTTACGCTGGAAGGGGGTAAAGAGTTAGCCTTCAGCTATGATGGCAAGAGGCTTACTGTGACACTTGATCGCCCTTATCACCATGGCGAAGAGTTCAGCGTTGCTGTAGAGTACCACGCGAAGCCGCGCACAGGACTGCATTTCATCAAGCCAGAACCCGAGGACCCGACCCGCCCGGTGCAGGCCTGGACATTTGGGCAGCCGAGCTATCACAGCTACTGGTTTCCCTGCCATGACGCTCCTAATGACCGCGCAACGACGGAGATCATCGTCACTGTCCCTGCCCATTTCCAGACTATCGCCAATGGCAACCTGATCAGCGTTAGCGATCATGGCGCGACAAAAACCCATCATTGGCGACATGACATACCTCATGCCGCATACTTGATCTCACTGGTGGTCAGCGAATTCGCGGTCGTCGAAGATTCCTACAATGGGAAGCCGGTCAACTATTATGTTCGCCCTGATCGCAAAGACGACGCGCGCTATTATATGGGCAAGACTCCCGAGATGATGCGCTTTTTCGCGGACTATACCGGCGTCGATTATCCCTACGATAAGTACGCGCAGACGGTCGTCGAGATTTATACCGGCGCGATGGAACATACAACCGCGACTACCCATAGCTTTGCGCTCCTGCTCGATGAACGCGCCGCGCTAGATTTCGACCTCGTGCCAGTGGTAGCGCACGAGCTGGCACACCAGTGGTTTGGCGACCTGGTGACCTGTCGAGACTGGCCAAATGGCTGGTTAAACGAGGGCTTTGCTACCTACTTTGAAGAACTTTGGAACGAGCACGATCTTGGCACAGACTACTTTAAGCAGTCGATGCTCAATCTCAAAAAAGGCTATCTTGAAGAAGATGGGCAGTACCGCCGTCCCATCGTCTACCATGTCTATCACAATGACGGCTTTGAATTGTTTGATGGGCACATGTATAACAAGGGCGCCTGGGTGCTGCATATGTTGCGCCACCAGCTAGGCGATACGACCTTCAGGCGCGGCGTCAAAACCTACCTCGAACGATATCGCGAGCGAGAGGTGATCACCGCGGACCTGGAGCGTACTTTCGAGGAGGCAACGGGGCGCAGCCTGGCGCAGTTCTTCCAGCAATGGGTGTACCAGGGAGGCTATCCCGCGTTTGAGGTGAATTACTCATGGGATAGTGAACATTCCATGGCAAAGCTGAGGATTAAGCAAACACAACAGGTTGATGATCTCACTCCCTGTTTTGTCACGCAGGTTGACCTCGCATTCACAGTCCCTACCTCGGATGAGGCTACCAAAGATGAACACGTGACAGAAACGCGCACAATAAGTATGCGCGTGATAGCGGGAGAGGACGGACAGGTTGAGCAGAGTTTCTACATTCCCCTGGAACGCGAACCGCTAATGGTGCGCTTCGATCCAGACGGCTGGCTGCTAAAAACACTCAAATTCGAGCGCTCCACAAAGATGATGCGCTATCAGCTCGCATATGATCCAGATGTGCTGGGTCGCATCGAGGCAGCAGAAGCATTGGGAGAAGATGGCAGCGCTGAGAGCATTGAGGCCCTGAAGACGGCCCTGTTCAATGATGCTCACTGGGGTGTGCGCATGGCAGCAGCCGAGGCGCTGGGCGTCACCGGCAGCGAACGAGCGCAATCTATCCTTTTACAGGGATTGCAAGAACTCACGACTCCCGAGTTTTCCAGGGTCCGTATGGTCATCGCCCATACGCTGGGGAAGTTCCAGGTCCCACAGCAGGCAGAGCTTGCGCAGCGTTCAGCACAGGCTTTGAAAGAGCTACTGGAACGCGGTGATGTTAGTTATCGCGTCGAAATTGCTGCGGCCCAGGCATTAGGACAAACCCGTACGGCGGGCTGTGTCGATTTCTTAGAGAAGTTCATTGATCGCCCATCGTGGAATCATTGCGTGCAGCGCGGCATCTTCTGTGGCATAGCGGCTTCAGGCGAAGAACGCGCGGTTGACCTTCTCTCCAGTTACCTGGGTGATAGCAACCGCCATATCATGCTCCGTCTTGCTGCTTCCGAGGGCCTGACGACGCTGGCGGAAAACCGCTATCTGTATAGTGAAGAAGCTCGCCAACGTGCTGTGACGGCGCTTTGTCACGCAGTGGAGCATGATCACTGGGAGCCAGTGCGCGCCGTTTCTGCTCTTGCCTTGATGTCACTTGGTGAAAAACGCGCAATCAGTGTCCTGGAGCGGGTTGCCAGTCATGAACTTGAAACTCGCGCGCAGCGCGATATGCGCGTGGCCGCTCACGCACTGCGCACAGGTGATAAGTCCGAGGAACAATTAAAGCTGTTGCGCAAGGATCTTGACCAGGTGCGTGAGGAGAGCCGCAAGCTGAAAGAGCAATTGGGGGCGATCGAAGCCAGAAACAGGTAACATTTGACCGCTTGCAACGATAGTACATAGAGAGGTGTTTTTCATAACATCTCTCTATTTCATGTGTCCAATATATGCTATTATCTACGCTGCTGCAACATTTTACTGATTTCAGTCGTCATCTATTATGGATAGAGAAATTGGCTTGCAGCCTACTTTAGAAAATCACTGAAGTGTGATATAGTTCACTTGACTTTATCGTGGGGGAAAAGTTACAACTAAAACGATAACAGTTTCACACTCTCAAACCGCGGAACACATTGTTCTCATCAATTATGAAAACGTAACTCAAATACAAAGAACCACGGAGGTGCGCCTTGACTGGAGCACGAGTGGAAAACACTCCGAAATTCGCTAAGCGGCTGCGCGACATCTCTTCCTGGCAGGAAGGAAATATCTCATCATTGAGCGCGCGCGTAAAGAAAAAGTATAATAAACGTAAATCCGCCATTATAGAGTATTTCACGACCGATGCCACAATCGATGAAATTTCGCTGCGGAACCATATTTCGTCTGAAAGTCTCCTGCAACTGGTTGACCGGTGTTTGATGCTGGCTCCAGATGGTACCCTCTGGGGATTTCGCGCTTTGCCTCCTGGCACCCATGTTGAAGATTATTCTAGTCCGCCAGTTACCGAGGAGGCGACTGAGATACCCGATATAGCTGAAGAAAGCACGCAGACCCTCGCAGATGATTCAACAAGCTCTATTTCTACTAAGGCAAAAAAAATAACGGCTCCTCTCGTGGATGACTCAACAAGCCCTATCTCCACCAAGGCAAAAAAAATAACGGCTCCCCTCGCGAATGAAGAAATACATGACAGCAACGACGAATATACCACGAAACGCGCGGCTATCAGACTCTCTGCCGGAGCTGCTGTAAGTGATAATGCACAGGAATATGCCCAGACGCTACTTCCTTTTTCTTTAGAAAATAAGAACGAAGATGCTTCAGAGGTTGATGCCGAGGAGAATGAACCCACCGTCACATTAGCGCCCCTGCCAGTTCATGAAGAGGAAGATGGAGAAGATTCTGCCGCACTTGATGAGCCTACTGTTCCACTAGAACCTCTGGCAGAAGGCGAAGAAGAGGTACCTACCGCGTCATTGCAAGCGGAACAGAGTCCTTCTGGCGAAGAAGAGGAACTGATCGAGACAGAACCAGTCCTGCTAGACGAAGATGAAACGATAACCGAACGCCTCAACGATAGCGACGGTGAACACCGGGAGATAGGTTCAGTATCTTCCGACGCGCAAGAGGCCATAGCTGCGGCGGTAAGAATAATAGATGTTAAAGAAGAGGAGAGGGCAGGGTCTAGAGCGCTGAATGGCCATGTTGAAGAACGGACGCTGCTACCCGCTCGCCTTAACACAGCATTAGTGTCATTAGCGCCAGCATATGCCAGACGAAATGATACCTACTCCAGGAAGATTGCGCTGCAGAAACGCATGGTACGCAAGCGCTGGCTGCGCGATGGACGCACTTACCAAATGAAGCGGCGTTCAGTACAACTTATCAGCTTTGCTGTAATCGCCGCAATTTTCCTCTTTATCCTGGTACCCGTGGGCGCGGGGGTCGCCGCCTATGGCGCTTATAATAATATCAGCGGCATCGCGCACGATGGAGTCAACCACCTCCTGAAGGTAAAAAGTTTACTGCCTGTCTCAAAGAGTGATCCGACGGCAGCACTCAACGCCAATAATTTAATACAGGCACAGATCGAGTTTAAGGCAGCAGAAAGCGATTTCGTGCAGTTGCAACAACTGGTGAATCGCACCGATGTCCAGGCAGCCATTACACAATTCGCGCCGGAGTATACGAATAAACTGGACATGGCGCAGAGGCTGGTGCAGGTCGCGCTAGATGTCTCGCACATGGGAAATGAGCTAAGTGGCGTTGCTCTTATCGGAGCGAACATCATTCATGGTTCGCCTCTCTCCAGTGGGTCTACCAAGCCCGTTATCGGTGTCGCGGATGTCTCTGCCATCGAAGGCGCGATGGTTCATGCCCTCTACTACATCGACGATATCCAGGAGCAAATGAGCCGGGTATCGATCAAAGATATACCTATTAGCGTTAACCAGAAACAGGAACTTGCTTCCGTGCTGGATTTGTTGCCTAAGGCACGAGATACGATCGTGCAGGCCCAGGGATTGGTTGGTCTAGTTTCCTGGTTACTGGGTGTGGGACAACAGCGCCGTTACCTGGTGCAGACAATGGACCGGGCAGAACTACGTCCGGGCGGAGGTTTCACCGGGCAATACGGCATCTTGCAGATACAGGATGGCCGTATGGCTCCCTTTACCTTGAAAGATGTCACGCTCATCGATTATGCTGAAAATGGCACTGCCATTGGGCGGACCGCGCCTCCGGGATACGGCTGGATGAACTTTGGAAACTGGGGCGTACGCGACTCGAACCTATCCGGCGATTTCCCCACAACTGCGCGTATGACGATGCAACTCTTCCAGGATGAAGGCGGCGGACCGCTTGATGGCGACATCGCCTTCACCCCTACGCTCATTGGGCATATCCTGGACGTTATTGGCCCGATTAAAGTGCCGGGATATAACGAGACTATTACCTCGAAGAACTTAGAAGAGCGGCTACACTACTATCAACAAGACTTTTCGGCTATCGCACGGGAGAAACAGATCAGTGGGGATTATTCTCATGCTGGCCGTAAAGCTTTTACTTCGACACTGGGTAAATTGCTGCTTGACCGTGTACGTCATGCAAAAATACAGCAGATTATGGATATCGCCAAAGGAGCAATCAAAGATATACAGTCGCGCGACCTGGAGATTTACTTCACCAATCCGGTTGCAGAAGCATGGCTGGGTGAGCATGGCTATAGCGGCTCGATCGATAGGTTCGATAAGCAAGATGGTTTTGTGGTTGTGCAAGCAAACATCAGCATCAGCAAAGCCAGCCAGTACGTGCATACCACAGAACAAGACTCCGTGACGCTGGACGCTCAGGGCGGAGCGACACATAACCTGACGATCACTCTTAATTACAAGCAAAGAGGACCTGTCTACGGTTTCGATACCTATGCCGACTATATTCGCGTCTATGCACCCAGGAACGCTCAATTCATCAGCGGTGATGGTTTCGACACCGGAAAACCGCTCTGCAAACCCCGTTCAAGGGGGCCATCTCCAACTGCAGGTGTTTCTACGCCTGTAGCGACAGGGTGCAGCCAGTATAATTCATCCTTCCCAAGCAACGCTCGTTACTGTCCCAGTGGGAATTATTCGCTTGGCTTGCGAGGCGGATTCAATACGCCCTGGGTGATCGATAGTCTTGGCCCACCGACAGCACTGAGGAGCGATTTACCGGGTCGTGCGATGTGGGGAGGTCTCACGGAGACGCCGAAGAACTGCATCTCCTATATCTCACTTTCATGGTATGTCCCCCACGCGGTAAAGAAAGTGAATGGACAACCTTCGTACGCTATTCTTATCCAGAAGCAAAGCGGTTACAGCCCTACTATTGATCTAAGAATAGATGCCGGCGCCGTCAAAGGGCTGAAATCTTTCAGCTTCCACGGTGATATTAATGCCGACAAAGCATTCACACTGATGCCGCCGCCTAAGAAAAATTAAGCGCGTCCTGACCTTTTTGGGCCATTTACAAGTGTGACACACTATGTTACACTGCGATTAAGGTTTCGGGCCACGAAGGTGATACCAACCGCTACTTCATTTGCTTGGTTGTTCTACAAGGAAGGTGCTCTATGGCTAGCTGGGAAGATGAACTGGCAGTGCTACTCCGAGAGCTAGGGGTAACGTTGGAAGAACCCAGGACTCACCTCGGACCGACATACATATATGAGGATCATCAACAGGAAATACTCCCCTTACGAGAGAAGAAAGACTCCAAACGACAAACTCGATCCACAGATGCATTCATCTGGGAGAGAGCAAGAAATAGCAGCATAGATGAAGATGATGATGCCTGGTTAAGTGATCTACGCCTAATGCGGCGTGAAGTTGAGTCCATTGTCATCCAAGTAGTTCGCCTGATGCAGCGTGGAGATCTTGATCCATCTCTCAAAGAGGATGTAATGGTCGTCTTACGCGCGTTACGCCGCCGTGCCTCAGTGACACAGCAGGCTGCAGCCAGCGATGCTGCCTATTTAGAATTTGCCGCTGCGATGCTTCACTTCTGTCGCCTTGTGCTGCGATTGAGTGAGGCTGCCACCGAAGATTTATAAGCGATATAGAGCCGCAGTCGCTGACTTGATCAACTCCCGCATGCTGCTGTATGCATCACCCCCAGAAATCAGGCTCCTGGCATATAACGTTACAAAGATATTCTCTTGACATAGGGTGAAACGAACTGACATACTATTACCTGGATCACAGACAGGTCTGTTGCAAGGGCGCGACAAATCGCGCCCATTTCTTTGTCGCGCCCTGAGGCGTTTCTCCCTAATCCAACCCAGAAGAATCAACAGACCTTGAGCGGACAGAATAGAGAGAGAGGAGTTACTATGAACGATAAACATATGAATACTGAAACAAACAGAGGTCGCTGGCTGCGTGTAGGTCTTCTCGCACTGACCTTCTTAGCCCCCATCGCCACGAGTATCAGGGATTATTTGCGCAAGCGGCAAGAAATGCTATCCGCTAGAGCGGCAGATACTGCCCAGCGCGCCGGTTTGAATACGACGACAATCAAGCAACTGAGTACGGCAGGTCGCGATTGGAGTTACGATTTACTGAAGCGCGGGGAAGGCGTGGCCGAGAATGTGGCTTCCCAAGGCAGTAAATTAACCCATAATCTGCTTGAGCGCGGTGGTCAGGTCACGCACGATTTAACTGAGCGCGGCGGCCAGGTTACTCATGCTTTGGCCGAACGTGGTGGCCAGGTCACACATGATATAACTGAGCGCGGCGGCCAGGTTGTGCATGTGCTGGCCGAGCGTGGTGGCCAGGTCACACATGATTTAACTGAGCGCGGCAGCCAGGTTACTCATGCTCTGGCTGAGCGCGGCGATCAGCTTCTGCAGCCTCTTCGCAAGCGGGGCGGCACATTCTGGACGGTTTTCGGCTTTAGCTTTGGCCTGGTTTCTGCGGCAGTGGTTACTTTTGTTTTGTTGCGCAAACGCCTGGGTGATCAATTGGCCGATGAAGAAGAAGAGCACATCGAATTGCGGCATCAAAATTTGAATGGCGCAGGTGGCCTGGAACAAGGGCGACCGGAAAAACTTACAGGCGAAATTCTTCACCTGGACAAAGAAGGAAGCTCTGTGGCAACGTTGCAGACGATTGGCGTAGATGTTGCAAAAGCGGTCGAAGTTCCCGTCGATGCCGCTTTTGTAGGTGTTGTCAGCACAAAACGCTACTATCCTATGGAGGAAGCACCTGGCGAGAGTGCGCAAGATATCATCTACTTCACCTCCGAGGATGAGGCGAAGGCGCAAGGCTATAGCGCGGCGGAATAGTCATTTGGGAGAAAAGACAGAAAAGAAGGAGCAACATGGCGTTCATGTTGCTCCTTCTTTTCTACTTATTTTTATACTGCTCAGGTTCCTGCCCATCGACAAAGCCCTCGTTCACAATGCCCCGTTTGACAAGATACTGTAGAAATTCCAACTTCTGATCTGGCATTGGTGTAGGCGGTGGATCTTCTGAAAATAAAGCTTTAGCATTCCCGAAAGTGTCTTCATCCATTAACGAAGAATCATTGAGAGGAGGAGCTGGTAAAAGTGCCGGTGGTTGCGGTGGATCAATTTTCTCTATGGGAGGTGGAGTTGCCTGAACAACGCGCTCTGGCCATTCATCTATGGTTGAGAGGCTTGTCTGGCTCGTTTCACCCTGTCCAGCGATGAGAGGCGCAACACCCGAATGGGGAGTAACCTCATCACCTGTTGGGCGGAAGATGGATTCCTGCTGCATGCCGCCTTTGTTCAAAAGGCCTGGCGCTTGAGCATATTCGCGCTCAGGCGTCTTCCTCCAAGGCCACCACCCAAACAGCTTACTTAGCCAGCGTTTGATTCCTTGCGTGAGCATGGTAATTCTTGCCTTTTTGTAGGGATGGCCAATCTAGCCATCCATAGCAAT
>JBGQJX010000128.1:0-9837 GCA_041499255.1 Ktedonobacteraceae bacterium
ATCAAGTATCGTCGGGGCACTGCGCCAGCGCTTTACACGGCTCTCATCGAACATTATCGATCATTTGCGCATCGCGGCAATCATTGGTCGAGCGTTTGACCTCTCCCTTCTTACCGCGGTGGAAGGCCAGGAGATCGAGGCTGTTGAGGAGTGCCTCCTTGAAGCTGTGGGTGCCGGATTGGTTCGAACCGACCAGAAGGGTGTGTTCACGTTCACTCACGACAAAATCCGTGAGTGTCTATATGCTGAGGTGAGTTCCTCACGACGCCGACGTCTGCACGAGGACATCGGCCGGGTGCTTGAAGCCCGGTACGGTCACCAGAGCCCAAAGGGTACATACCTGCTCGCCGAACTTGCCTATCACTTCGCACGTAGCGGCGATCGGACACGAGGTGCAACGTATTCCTACCTAGCTGCTGAACAGGCATCGCAATCTTCTGCACTCGATGAGGCTCTGGCTCATTATAAAATGGCTATCGAACTCCTTGATCCAGGTGATGAGCGATACGGTAATCTGCTGCTGAGTTTAGGAGATGCAGCTATGATGGCTGGTGTGCAGAATGAGGCTGTGGTTGCCTACAAGGGGGCGCTGACACGGTTATCGGAATATAGTGAACATGGGATTACTGCACGAGCTGCCCATGGCTTGGGGCTGGCGCATTGGCGGCAGGGAGCTTTACAAGCAGCGCGAGCGGCGCTAGAACATGCACTCGTACTGCTAGGAAACTCCCCAAGTGCGGAGGCGGTTCGGGTGTTGGTAGATCTATCTACGTTGCTCACCGTCCATATAGGCCAGCAAGCTCAGGGTGCTGCTTATGCCCAGCAAGCGTTGGAGATGGCACACCAATTTGAAGACAAGAGCCTCGAGGCTGCAGCGAGTCGAGCAGTCGCCGAAGGACTTTTTATGTCTGGCAATGAAATCTCTATTGCTTTGCAGTCACTGAAGCGAGCCCTGGTGCTTGCGGAAGAGAGTGACAATCCGTTTGAGGCAGCAGAGTGCTGTTTCTTCCTGGCGGGTGCATCCTACTGGAAGGCTGAAATAAGACATTCCTACCAGGTGAGCATGCGCGGAGTAGAGTTCATCGAGCGCTCTCATCAGCAATACCAATTGCGAATCGCTTACTCCTGGCTTGCCCTTCTACTTGCTTCACAGGGCGAATGGCTTGAGGCAGAGCAGGCAATTGAGCAAGTGCAATTAATGTCTAATCCCCTTCCGTCTGCTTTCCTGCGCCTCAGTCGGGGCTTTCTGGCTTACCAGCGGGAAGATTATGCGGCCGCTGAGCGAGAATTTCAGGCTGCACTGGTGAACCAGCAGACGAGTTCTATCGGGCTTATATTCTACTCAGGTCTGCTCGGCATGGCCAAGGCGGCTAGAGGGAAACGCGAGGAAGCCTCTGCTTACATGGTCGAGCTGGAGGCACTCCTCGCTACACTACCACCCGGTACTTTGCCAACCGTACCAATCATGATATGCCTGGCGCTTATAGCAATAGCCTTGAGCGATGAGGAGCGGGCTGCAAACCTCTATTCACGACTCCAGGCTTTCAGTGGCCAGCACTGCTGGTTCCTGGTTGACCGCGTTCTGGGAGAGATTGCTACCCTTTGTGGAGATTGGGACATGGCAATGGTGCATCTATCTGCGGCGGAGGAAAAGAGTCAATGCGAGGGCCTTCGTCCTGAGTTAGCCCGCACATTGTTGGCACAGGCCACCTGCGAGTTGGCGCGCGGCGGTCAGGAGAACATCACACATGCTACAAATCTCCTCAAACGAGCGCTTACCCTCTTTGAGGAACTGAAAATGACCGATGCGGTTGGTCGTATACGTAACCAGCTACACACTTTTTCGCACCAACCGCATCGGTCGCCACCCCGATCTCTGCCAGCTGATCTCACCGCGAGTGAGGCGAGGGTGCTACAACTCGTCGTTACGGGTAAGAGCAACCGTCAGATCGCACAGGATTTGGGGCTTAGTGAAAAAACAGTTGCGAACCACCTCACCCACGTCTTCAATAAGACAAATAGTGAGAACCGCGCAGCAGCAGCAGCCTTTGCCATACGTCATAGACTCGCCTAACTTTCTTTCCTGCCACTCTATGCTTGACTGTGGGTATTTCTTCCTATCTGTTGTTAAAAAATCCTATCCAACTATGGGAAGTTTCTCCGATGCACGAATAGTTATTGGGGATTATACTTATGATACATAGATAGACTTTTATGCACACAAGCGTCCTTAGTATCTGCAAAACCATAGTTAGAATTTTCCGCCAGGAGAGAGGAACGGGGAGATGTTCGTAATCGTGTCCACCTACCGGGCCAAAGTTGGTGAGGATGATGCCATCATTGCCTTACACGAGGACTTGCAGCGCAGTCAGGACCTTAAGGCTAAAGCCTATCTCTCGTGGGAACTACTTAGAAAGGTCGATGCTCCCCGCGAGTTCATTGCTATCGCGTATTTCTCAAGTGAGGAGTTGGCAAAGGCGGCAGAAAGCGATCTGGAGCAGGATGCGTGGTATGGCCGTCTGGTGAGCCTGATTGAGGAGGGACCATTACACACAGGTTGCATAAGCGAGTGGCGGTTACAGTAACACGGTAGCGTATCTTTCTTTAAGGGTAGAGTTATTTGTCGTGCAAAATTGAGCAAAAAATAATGCTCTGCAAAACGCAACCCTTAGCAAAGGATACGTTACCGGTAACACTGAGTGTCCTAGATTGTTAATCTAAGCATTTCCAGCAACCTTTTTCACTTGTCCTGCACTGCTTTGCCGTCCAAAACAGAGATAGTGCAGGACAGCCAGACTCCCCTGTACTGATTGCAGCCAGCTCAACAAGAATACAGCATGTATTTTTGCCGCAAGGATAAGTCTAAGCAAATTATCACATTACCGACTCGGCCTGTCAATCTGTGATAGGTAGGCATGGCCCAAATGGATGGACAACGAGCACAACAATATTATGGTCTTGACCTCGTGGCGTGTTAAAAGGCGAGGGAGTCGTCGATACTTTGTCAACATACAATCTACCAGGAAGCACTTATGATTTCCATTGCACGTCCTCTGCTGGGGGATGAAGAAGCAGCAGCAGTTCTTTACGTCCTTGCTTCGGGCCAATTGGCACAGGGGGAGCAAGTTGCAATATTCGAGCGATGTTTTGCAGAAATGTGCGGTGTGCGCGAAGCAGTGGCCGTCTCTTCTGGAACTGCTGCGCTCCATCTTGCCTTATTAGCTCACGACATTGGTCCCGGTGACGAGGTCATAACCACCGCTTTTAGTTTTGCCGCCACAGCTAATGTCATCCTACTCGCTGGTGCCACACCCGTATTTGTTGATATTGAGCCGGATACCTACAACATTGATCCCGCACTTGTGGAGTCTGCCATCACGCCACGCACCAGGGCTATCTTGCCTGTTCACCTCTATGGCAATCCCTGTGACATGAAGCAACTAGAGCAGCTTGCAGGTACCCATGGATTGATCATTATCGAAGATGCGTGCCAGGCACATGCTGCAAGGGTAGATGACAGGGTTGTCGGAGGATTTGGGACCGGGTGTTTCTCGTTCTATCCCACTAAGAACATGACGACTGGCGAAGGAGGAATAGTGACAACCAATCATCCTGTCATCGCTGAGAGGGTGCGCCTCTTACGTAGCCATGGGCAGCAAGCACGTTACTATCACACGACGATAGGCTACAACATGCGTATGACCGAGATACAGGCGGCTATTGGCCTCGTACAACTCAGGAAGCTGGAGCAGTTCAACGAGCTGCGCATCTCTAATGCGCGTTTCTTGACGGAGCGTTTCAGTGGATTGCTCCAAACACCCGTAGTGCGCCCAGGGCATCGCCATGTCTACCATCAGTACACTATTCGCGTCCCTGACGATCGGGACCAATGGGCAGCGCAGTTACATGCCCGAGGGATCGGCACAGGGATTCATTATCCCACACCGATTTATCAGCAACCTTTCTATCGAGACTCCACCTCACGGTTTCGTATCTCACCTCCAGATGGAGTAGCAAATACGCAGTACGAACCGTCCGATCTTCACCTGCCCGAAACAGAGAAGGCGGCAAAGCAGGTGTTGTCACTTCCAGTTCATCCTGCTCTCAGCGAGGATGATCTCTCAACGATTGTCAGGGAGGTGTTAGCGCTATGCAATTGAAAGTCGCTGTAGTCGGTGCAGGCTCAATGGGGATGAATCATCTACGAGTATTGAACGATCTCGATGGTGAGCAGATCCAGCTTATAGGTGTAGCGGAAACACATGAGCCGACACTGCAATACGCTATGCGTCGCTTCCATCTAGCAGGCTACACAGATTACCGGCAGATGGTTGATGAGACGAGTCCTGACCTTGTTGCAGTGGTTGTACCTACACACCTGCACTTTGAGGTCGCGTCTCACCTTCTTGATCGAGGCATTAACGTACTCTTGGAAAAACCCATAACAAGTACCATCGATGAAGCACTCACACTGATTGAGCTTGCTCGTCTTCGTGCTGCCAAGCTTGCTGTTGGGCATATCGAAAGATTTAACCCGGCAATTATCCAGTTGAAACGGCGTCTTGTCGCTGGCGAACTTGGTCAAGTTTTTCACCTCCATGCTCGACGACTCGGCCCATTTCCGCCGCGTATACGCGATGTCGGCGTCACGCTCGATCTTGCCACGCATGATATCGATATCATGCGCTATTTAGCGGATGCAGAGGTTGAACAAGTACATGCGGAGATGCAGCATCACATACATAGCACGCATGAGGATCTACTGCTTGGCATCTTGCGTTTTAACAACGATGCTATCGGTATGCTCGATGTGAACTGGTTGACACCGACAAAAGTGCGAGAACTGAGCATCACCGGGGAGAAAGGCATGTACCTCGTCAACTACCTCACCCAGGATGTGTATTTCTACGAAAACGACTATATGCCAACGAACTGGGACGCACTTCGATCTATCAGCGGCGTGAGCGAAGGGACGATGACGCGCCTCAAGGTGCATAAGGCGGAGCCTCTACGTTTAGAGTACGAAGATGTGCTTGCAGCCATAAGCAATGATACTGCTCCAACGGTTACCGGTGAGGATGGGATAGCTGTCTTGAAAGTTGTACATATGCTATCTGAAGCGACGCATAGGCGCGCAACAAAAAGTCAAAGAGCGCATGTGTCGAAGGAGGTAGAGGCCTGATGTTACAAAGTAGTTTGTCTACAGTTGCTGTGGTTGGCCTGGGCAAGATCGGGCTGCCGCTCGCTGTGCAATATGCACAGCATGGAAGGCGAGTAATTGGCTGTGACATTGATCCCCAAGTAGTCGAAACGATCAATGCGGGTCAGTCGCATGTCCAGGAGGAACCTGAGTTAGCGACCGAGCTTCCGCGCCTGGTCCGTCAGGGTCTGCTTTCAGCCACGGTAAGTACGACAGAGGCGGTACGCCAGGCCGATGTCGTGGTGGTCATTGTACCGGTTGTGATCGATGCGAAGCAGGAAGTGAACTTCCACGCGATTGATGCCGCCACTGCTGCTATCGGGGCAGGCTTGCAACCAGGTACGCTTGTGATCTATGAAACGACTCTGCCGGTGGGTACAACGTCACGCCGATTGGCTCAGATGCTTGAGCGTCCATCAGGCCTCAAAGCAGGTCAAGACTTTTTCCTTGCCTATAGTCCAGAGCGAGTATCGTCGGGGTATATCTTTCGTGATCTACGCATCTATCCTAAAGTGGTAGGGGGTATTGATGAGAAGAGCACTGCTGCTGCTCAGGGCTTTTATCGGTCAGTACTTGACGCGCCAATCATCACGATGGCTTCGGCGGATGAAGCCGAATTCGTTAAGCTCATCGAGACGACCTATCGTGATGTCAACATTGCGTTAGCCAATGAGTTCGCGTGCTATGCCGATACCTATGGGCTCAATGCCGCAGATGCAATCGCTGCTGCCAATACTCAGCCTTATTCTCATATTCACACTCCAGGGGTTGGTGTTGGTGGACATTGTATCCCTATCTACCCCTACTTCCTCCTCGCGGGTCTGGAGGATAGACACGTTCAGGCCTATGAAGGCAAACTGCCAATGCTCACTTTGCCGCGCTACGCACGCCGTATCAATGATGCGATGGCAGAGTACGCGGTGCAGCGGCTCCAGGCCGCTATCGGATCGTTAGCTCACCAATCCGTGCTTATTCTGGGGGTAGCTTATCGGGGCGATGTACGTGAAGTTGCGTTCACAAGCGCGAAGCTGCTCCAGAAAGCCCTCTTAGAGTGCGATGCAGCAGTGTACACCGATGACCCGCTGTTTAGTGCAGACGAGTTACACGCACTGGGCTATACGCCTCTCACTCCTGAGGTGGAGAGCGAGATTCGTGCCATCATTCTACAGGCAGATCACCGGGCATATAAGTTGTTCGATTTCAGCCGCTTTAGTCGCTGCCAGGTGGTGCTTGATGGGCGTAGAGCACTCTGCCGCGAACAGATTGAAGCGCTCGGCATGTGCTATATCACTATTGGGGATGGCAATTATGAAAAAACAAAGAACAGGAGAGGTGAACAGCAAGCTATCTCTTCGGTTCTCTTTGAAAGAGGACAATAATGACGCACATACTCTTTCTCACGCCCTATTATCCTCCCGAAAAAGGAGCCGCCGCCGTGCGCGTCAGTGAAACAGCCGAGCGCCTGGTGAAACGAGGGCATCAAGTGACGGTTTTGACGACCCTTCCAAATTACCCAACCGGGATTGTTCCCGAGGAATATCGTGGACGTCTGCTTCAAGAAGAGGAGCTGGAGGGAGTGCGGGTGGTGCGCTTCTGGAGCTATGTCAGCCCGAACAGAGGCTTTCTACGCCGTGTTTTGGCTCATCTCTCCTTTGGGTGTCTCGCTCCTTTGCTTGGCTGGAAAGCAGTTGGTCATCCAGATGTGATTATTGTCGAATCGCATCCGCTCTTCAATGCTATTGCGGGACGTATCTTAGCAAGACGTAAGCATTGCCCCTTCATTTTTATGGTGTCTGACCTCTGGCCCGCGTCAGCAGTCGTGTTGGGTGTACTGCGTAATAGAATTTTGATCCGGCTTGCGGAATGGTTTGAACGGTCAACCTATGAGCGAGCAAGTTTGATTTGGGCTTTGTCGGAAGGGATTCGCAACGGAATCATCCAGTGTGGGCTCCCACAAGAGCGTGTTTTTCTCTTGACAAACGGCGCTGATCTCAGCAAGTTTCACCCGTTGCCTCAAATGCAAGCTCGAGCCGAGCTTGGGTGGGATGATCGATTTACAGTTCTCTATGCAGGTACCTTTGGGCTTTCCCATGGACTAACTACTGTACTTGATGCTGCCGAGCAAATGCAAGATCGTGAAAATATACATTTCATTTTCGTCGGTGATGGTTCTGAAAAGGCAGATTTGATCGCGAAAGCCCAGAGATGCGATCTCAAGAATGTCACTTTCTTAGATTCGCAACCACATGACCGAATGCCAGTGGTTTTGGCGGGGGCCGATGTTTGCCTAGTTCCTATGCGGAATCTGCCATTGTTTGAAGGTAGATTACCTTTGAAAATGTTTGAAGTGATGGCCTGTGCTCGTCCCATTTTGTTAGGGGTAGAAGGCGAAGCACGTCGACTTGCGGAGCAAGAGGCACGTGCAGCAATATATGTGGAACCAGAGAATGCAAAGGCGTTAGTATCGGGGATTCTCTACTTACAGGAGCATCAAGAAGAAGCAAAGGTATTAGGTCTGTGTGGTCGTGCCTATGTAGAGGCGAGATTTGATCGCGATCAACTAACAGCAGAACTTGATGTGCATATTGCAAGGTTGCTTGGAAAGAAGATGCCCGTCTCTCTATCGGTGGCACCCATCCCTGAATCCTTACCGACTACACCCATTCCTGAAGCTGTAGTAGAGAAGGGCTGGACATCTTATTAATAGAGTAAGATTGATAGGCAATTACATGTCTTTATTTCAATATATGAGACGGAAGCAGCAATAGAAAGAAGACAAGAAGGTACATCATGCGGACCGATTCTGAACCGCGTATGCCAGCGATATCTCCACAAACTCTATATGAGGCACAGGGGGCTTTGTCGAAGAACGAGATCCCTTACTCTCAACCAACGGATGTAATCTCTGAAAGGGGAGTTCCTTATGGTATTGAGGATGGCAAGGGTTTTTCTGGAACTCTTCAGAAGTCACAAACTAACAAACAGCAAGGGATAAGAGGACGACAAAGGCCTTCATCAACAGTATGGCATCTTATTCTCGTGTTGGGTGATATGCTTTTGCTTATGATATTATTCGGATTGTTACTATTCTTTCATCAGGTATCTCAGCTATCAATGAGCCCATTAAGAATACGGGAAGTGGAACTTATATGGATATGTCTTGCTCTGGTATCCTGGAGCCTTGCGGTCAATATGACTCAGTCACAAAATCTAAACTATGCATCGAATCACTTTAAAGGTCCATGTTGTACATTGTTTGCGCTTGCGCTTATGTGTATATTCTGGACACCCATCCCGTACTTCCTTCTTGACTTGCAACTTATTACTTTAGCCAGGTTAGAGCTATTCTTCCTGGGATTAGCGGTGCCAGCCTTTACTATCTGGCGCTTCCTGTTCGCGCAGATCATGCATTTGCCGCGTTTCCGTCCTCGGGCGGTCATTGTTGGGGTCAATTCTGCCGGGGAAACTGTTGCTAAGGAACTACAGAGTGCTAAGCATTCCCGCACCAACATCCTGGGATATATTGGTGAAGGCACCGAAGAGAGATCATATCAGAATGCATTGCCTATCTTGGGTGGCAGAAGTGCGCTGCGCAATTTAGCGAATAATAGTATGATTGACATGGTCATCATAGCGCTTGAGTACGGAACTAATCCCGAACTCTTAAAAGAAGCTGTTGAAGCAGCACAGTTTGGCATAGCTGTGCTTCCGATGACGGTGGTCTATGAAAACAGTACGGGCAAAATTCCAGTGGAGCATGTCGGTGATCAATGGTATGTAGCTCTGCAATCAGAGCGCATGGTGTCTCTACTCTATCTCTGCTGGAAAAAAATCCTGGATCTTGTCTGTGGGCTCTGTGGCCTCCTGGTTCTGTGTTTGTTGCTCCCTTTCATTGCGCTATGCATTTACCTGGACTCTCCAGGCCCGATCTTTTACAGCCAGGAGCGAGTCGGACTTCGGGAAAAACCATTTCGTATTTATAAGTTCCGCTCCATGTACCCTGATGCTGAGGGTGAGGGACGCGCAACATGGGCTAGCGAGTATGACAGGCGGGTAACAAGGGTCGGACGGTTCTTGCGTGCCGCGCATTTAGATGAGTTGCCACAACTGTTCAATATTTTACGGGGTGATATGAGCCTGATTGGTCCAAGGCCGGAGCGAGCAGAATTCATCAGCGAACTGGAAAAAACCATTCCTTTCTATGGCTACCGCCTGGCTGTCAAACCTGGATTAACAGGCTGGGCACAGGTGAAGTACCGCTATGGTAGGACAGGTAATGATGCATTAATCAAGTTGCAATATGATCTTTACTACATCAAAAGGCAGTCGTTTATGCTTGATCTGTTTATCATCTTGAAGACAGTAGCCGAGGTGCTATCCCTTCGTGGGGCATAGAAATATCGGCATTAGCGTCTTATAAAGAGCAAGGGTAACATGTATGGTATTTTTCTTGGCTGCTGCGCCATGTGCTATATTGCTATATAAAGGAGGAATGAGATGACTTTTGAACAATTCTATAGGATAGTGATAAAACAATGGAGGCTCGTTGTAATCTGTTTTTTATTCGTAGGACTGGGGGCATTTTTCGGTAGTAAACTGATACCCCCTCTCTACCAGTCATCAGCACTCGTAGAGAT
>JBGQJX010000129.1:0-9813 GCA_041499255.1 Ktedonobacteraceae bacterium
ATCGCGGCCACCGCCGATTTATCGGCCCTAATAAGCATCAACCGAAGACACCGTGTATGGATTACCCACATCGTCACCCAGTCAGGGTCACGACATCGTATACCAAGCAGGCAGAGTTAGCACGTTCGTTTCGCCGTTCCCTTGAGCTACGATGTGCTGGCCCACACCGGGTGACGATGTGGGTAATCCATACACGGTGTCTTCGGTTGATGCTTATTAGGGCCGATAAATCGGCGGTGGCCGCGATAAATCGGCCCCTACTAGTCCGTCAAGCTTCATGTGACGGGTAGAGACCTGGCGACCGCAAGGGTCGCCACTACATTTCACCGCTCAGATGAACATTGACAGAGCACTACGGCCTTGCCACGATGGCCACCGAACGGCTTGGCCTCCCCCTTTGGCTACGATCCAATGGGCTGGTTGATCTCCCAGAGGTTGCCCTCGGGATCGGCAAAGTATGCCGTGCGCAGCCCCCAGGGCTGGTCGGTTGGGGGTCTGAGAAATGTGACTCCCCTGGCCTTGAGCGCCTCGTAGGCGGCGTCGACATCCTCAACACCAGCGGCCAGAAGCCCGCGAGGCCCGCCCTCGATCTTCAGCTCAAGCTCTTCCTCACTGATCATGTGGGCGGCGGCTGAGACCTCCAGCAGGAGGAAGTACACGTTTTCCATATGGACAGCGACATGCTCGGGATCGTTCTCTGTCACCTCAAGCCCGAGCGTGTCCCGATAAAACGTCAGACATTTGGCCACGTCTTTAACGAACAACACCGTCGCGGCGATACTATGAAACATGGTTTCCACCTCTTCTTTCCTGGTCGAGTCCTCATAGAGTCCATGCGCGTGCGTGAGTCAGGCACCTCTCCACTCGTTCAGGCCGAAGCGCGTCTGTGCTTGACAAGCAACAGTATAGCACAGAAGGAGGGACACAACTTCTCCGATCTTGCTCTTTTTGCATGTGTCTATCATGGGCGCATGGTGCCAGAGTTCGTACCATTGGACGCAAGGGAACGATCTCAAAAGGACCTGAAGGAGCGGCCTGAGTCTCCCTGCTGTGCTATAATGCAGTGGCTCTGTATGGACGTTTTAGCTTTCCTTGAAGCGAGGCTTCGTTCAAGGTCTCCGCCCTTGTCGTAATCTCGAAGGAGAGAACCATGATGATCACCAAAAATAAAAACATTCTCATTTCAGGAGCGAGTATTGCTGGGCCGACCCTGGCGTATTGGCTCAAGCGTTATGGGTTCACCCCGACCGTGATCGAGCGTGCGCCACACCTGCGAGAAGGCGGGTACCCGGTTGACGTTCGATATGAGGCAGTGAATGTTGCAAGGCTCATGGGGATCTGGTCGCGTCTGCAACAAGAGAAGACGAACTTCGGGGAGATCTCGTTTGTGAACGAACGCAATCAGCTCATCAGCCGAGTCAACCTGCGAGCTGTGCGCAAGGCATTCGACCTGGACGTGGTTGAAATCATGCGGGGCGATCTCGCCAAGACGCTCTACGAGCTCACGAAGGACGAGGTGGAATACTGCTTCGGGGACTCCATCCAAGCGCTCAAGCAGGACGAGGAAGGAGTCGACGTGACCTTTGAGCGGGGCGACTCCCGCCGCTTCGACCTGCTGGTGGGTGCCGACGGGTTGCATTCGATCGTGCGCACCCTGGTGTTTGGAGACGAAGCCCAGTTTGAGCACTATTTCGGCTATCATGTCGGGGTCTTCACCACCGACAACTATCTGGGACTCGACGAGGCCTGCGCGCAGTTCTATGGGGTCCCTGGAAAACGGGTCGGGCTACGCAGTACAAGAGGAAACCAAGTACTGGTCGCGTATTTCCTTTTCAAGCAACCCGCGCAGTTACGCTATGATTACCATGATATGGGGCTGCAAAAGCAACTGCTCTCTGATGTGTTTGCGAGCGAAGCCTGGGAAGTGCCCAGACTCCTTGAGAAAATGCAAACGGCCCCCGACTTGTACTTTGACGCGGTGAGCCAGATTCGCATGGAGACGTGGTCCCACGGACGAGCGGTTCTGTTGGGAGATGCCGGCTATTGCCCGGCACTGCTCTCTGGGCAAGGTTCGACCCTGGCCATGATGGGAGCCTATATCCTGGCGGGAGAACTGAAAGTGGCTCTGGGCGATCATCAGCGAGCGTTTCCCCAGTACGAACGGGCCTTCAGGCCCGTGGTCAGGCAGGAACAAAAAAAGGCTGGATCAGCTGCTAAGTTCCTGGTTCCTGGAACGCGTTTGGGCCTGTGGGTGCAAAATCACCTGGTCCCACTGCTGGTGCCGCCTGCGCTAGCGGCAACAGAGCGCTGGCGAGGATTTCTCCCTAGACCCAGCAGGTTAAAGGACTATGGGAATGGTCTTCCGGCGTCTTAACAAACGAGGGTCGATTCTGTCCTCCTTCCAGTCTATACTTGAAGGAGAAGAACAGTCCACTACAAAGAAAGAGGAAAACAACGATGAATACCATGCAGATGAAACTCGAACTGATTCCGGTACCTGTCACAGACGTTGACCGCGCCAAGGCTTTTTATACGGAGAAGATCGGCTTTCACGCTGATTTTGACCAGCAGGTCCGGGAGGACTTGCGCTTTGTCCAGTTGACCCCTGCCGGTTCGGCCTGCTCCATCGTGATTGGGGTGGGTATCACCACCATGCAGCCTGGATCGCTCGAAGGGCTTCTTATGGTGGTCCCGGACGTGAAAGCCGTCCGCGAGGAGCTGGTCAAACGAGGCGCTGACATCAGTGAGATCGATGTGCAGGATTGGGGGTCTTTTGCGTACTTTCGTGATCCTGATGGCAATAGCTGGTCATTGCAGCAACTCCCCAGTCGTACTTAGCTTCCACGCAGACGCGCGTTCGGCGGCTTCAGGCGTGGAGGACGACAGCACTGCTGCTCTCTCGCCGATGAAGGCCCACGAGGAACACCAGAGCGGACATGCCCGCTCTGGTGTTCCTCATGGGCCAACCTTTTGTGAGTAAGCAAGCGGGCTCACTTATTTTGAGGATGAGCCTTAGAACATAAGACCTATAAGTAAACTATAAAGAGTATACAATAGAGGATATGATCTAAAGATGATAATGACTGAAAGTGGCTCCGGACGTAAATTGGCCTGGGCCTTCAATGCTCCTAGCGCTGGTGCAGCAGAGTTGCAATTCCCATTTAGCCCCCATGCGGCTTCAGCACCTCCTATTTCTCCCAAAATGTATACTGCTGAGTTTATCCCCCACTTCCACTATTTGAAATCCAATCACGATTTCCCTGATACCTTCATACCCTTTATCTGTAAGTCGTACTCGACACCAATCCTGTGCTACCCATTCAACAACTCCATGCCATAATTTTAACGGGTCTCGTGGGTTTTCACTTAGTCGTAAACGGTATGAGATTGTATCACCGACGTTAGGATTGATACTCACGTTTTTTCCCTGCTTATCCATGTGTGGTGTTGTGGCTGATTGCCTTATGTTTGTATGATATACTGTAGTATATATACCTTAGTATATCTTCTCAGATGACTTATGTCAATGGGCTATAGCTGGTAAGATTGGAGGCAAAAAGATGCTGGTGAATGGTCTGATGTATACACTAAAAGTTAGGCAAGTAGCTGAAGGCAAAAACATTGGTATTGCCAAGCTTTCACGGCTATCAGATGTGTCTATTATAAGCGTGCGTAAAATGTGGAGAGATGTGCACTATAAGCCTGGGCTGGACACGCTTGAAAAAATTGCTAAAGCTCTTGATGTTCGTATAGAAGACATCTTAGAATATACGCCTGACGACGAATAAAGGCTATACTTTCAATCGTATTTCCATTTCCCGCATGTTTTGCAGTATTGGGCAACATCTGGGACTTCCAGGTCACAGTTTGAACAATGCCACAGCAGTCCACGTGGGTAAAGCCCTTGTAAGATGCCGTCAAGCTGGGTACGATTGACCTATCAGCCTATGCGCATCTCGTTACCAGAGATCGAGACGCAACACATGGCAAAGGAGACTCCATTGACCATCAACCATGTCTTCGCTGGCATTGCCGTGGCCGACTACGACTCGGCGCTCGCGTGGTACAAGCGCTTCTTCGGACGGTCCCCAGATGTCATTGTGACGGAAAACGAATCCATGTGGCAGGTAGTACATACAGGATGGATCTACGTGGTCGGGGACGCCAACCGCGCCGGCAAGGCCTTGCTCACGCTCCTCGTGGACGACCTGGAGGACCTTGTTGCTGGGCTTGGGGAACGAGGGCTTGAAACCTCCGCGATCGACACGGTGCCAGGGCTCTACCGAAAAGCGGTGATTACCGATCCCGAGGGCAACATGATCTCCCTGGGCGAGGACCTCAGCACAGACGCCTGAGTTCTGCGGCGCGAACAGGCGCTCCAACGCGCCCGAGCCTTCGCCACTTCTTCCGCGATCATTTTGAAGACCAGCGGTATTTTACAGGGCGTCAGAATACGTGTTACTTTCCACGCAAAGTTTAGTTATCTATATTAAATAGCCTTTTTTATACTTACAATTTAACCAAAATTGAGAGGAACTATCTTAATGTCGAATCAACCACCAACCAATGAACCATGGCAACAGCCACCAACCAACGAACCATGGCAACAGCCGTACTCCGGTAATCAACCCTATCCACAGCAACCACCACTGCAGGACTACGGTCAACCTCAATGGCAACAGCAGCAGCCCTACTCACCCCAGCAACCGATGTATCAACAGCAACCGATGCAACCACCACCAAGGAAGAAAAGCAAGACCTGGCTCTGGATTGTACTGGGTGTCATCGTTGTACTCGTGCTTGGCTGTATTGGCGCATCTGCGCTCGCATTCAATGCCGCAAAGAATGTTACCAGCACAACTGTCTCATCAGTAAATACCGCCGTGGCAACGACCTCATCAGGCAATACACCCGTTCCGTCCTCTCAGCACTTCGCCGTTGGGCAGGTCGTCAAAGTCGGTGATACCTGGGATGTCTCTGTGAACAGCGTGAAAACGTCTAAGGGCGATCAATTTAGTGTACCGAAAAGTGGCAATACCTACCTCATCATTGATTTGACCATGAAAAATATTTCGGCTCAGGAACAGGATGTGAGTAGCCTCATCAGCTTCAATCTACAGGACACGACAGGGCTGAAGTACACCGAGACGATCACCACCATGTCTGATATTCACCCGCCTGATGGCAAAGTAGAGGCTGGCGCTCCTTTACGTGGGCAGCTGGTTTATGAGGTTCCGATCTCGATGAAGGACTACACCTTGAGCTTCCAAGTGGATATTACTAGCAGTGGACAGACTATTTGGGACATCCATATGTAATCTGCTCTTCCTATTGTTCGTGGCAAAGGCGCTGTGCTTTGACATAATTCAAGGATCTTCCACAAACTCGCTGATTCTGGTGACCAATCCTCTGATGAAGATGATGCCACCCTGCTTGAGGCTTGTTGTAGAATTTTAATAAAGTCGTTCCCATGTGAATAAAGTCGTTCCCATTTCGGATGAAAGGGGAGGCACGTGAAGTACAACGGAAGTGCTTATGTGCCTCCCCTTTCATCCGGTGAGAAGACCTGGCCATCTGGAGTATTTCGGTGATTGAAGGAAGCTGTACTGGCTACTTAGCATATCCGTTCCAAAAAAGAGCACTCATGCTAGCTTTATCAGTGCTTTTCTTTGCAATCTACGAACCAGATAAGTGGCTTTAAGATTTCCTGCATGCCTCTATACTTCCTGATTTTGGAACGGATATGCTAAGTAGCCAGCACAAGAAGACAATCTCTTTTCTGCGAGCCGAGTCTGTCTTGGTGATATAAAAAAGTCAAGTTTGGTTTCCCTTTGAGATCCAGGTGCCGGCAATGATCTCGCCAGCGTGGTTTCCCGCGGTGTCGGGAGCGATATCCTGCGTGAGCAGATATTCCGCGACCAGACCCTGTTGGGGAACCGTGTCGGAACCATACAGGCTTGCCACTTCTGGCTCCGTCAGCGTTCGGTTCCACATTCGCACTTCACGGATCTCGCCCTCGAAATAGCTGTTGAAGTCGCGGGTGCCGACGCGGAGCGGGGCCGTACCGCGTTGCGGTATAATCGTGCCTTGGTAAACGTCGCTGTCGATGAGCGCTCCGTTGATGAAGATGTAAGTTTTTTCTGAATCCGCCGATCCCACGACGTGGATCCAGACTCCAACTTGAATTGGATTGTTCGGGTCCTGGTAGTAGCTGCCGACGCCCAGATGGCCATCGGGATTGAACACATAAAAACTGATCCGGTTTGCCCTGCCGTCCGTGTTGTCCAGACTGTACATCCTGAAGACCCACTCCTGCTGCCCCGCTCCGCCCTTTCCCAGCCAATGGACGTAGGCCTTCGTTAGGTCAAGGCCCTTCCCCTCGGTGCTGGGAAAGTTCAGCGTCGCTGGCCTGATCCAGGCGGATATGGTCAGGGCACCAGTGGTCGTGAGACTGAAATCGGGACTGTCTGGTATCTCGATGTAGCTTTGAAAGCCATCGAAATGGAGGTATGAATTACCGCTATTCATGGTCTACTCCTTGTGTGCTCATCGCCAGAGGCCCGTCGCGGAGATCCCAGAGGATCCTCAGTTTGTACTTTCCGTTCATCACCTTCTGAAAGCAGGCCACCGGACACTCATACGCACTGAGCAACTCAGGCGAATAGTCATGTGACATCATCTTGCTTCTATCCAAGAGACAACGTTGCATCTTGTCTATAGTATCATTTTTGTCCGTACTAGCACAATATGCTAAAAGGAAGTATACTACCTGTGGCACCCGAAGTGGTGGGATCCCGCCCCGTGCCTCACAAGGGCATGGGTGTGTTGGCTTGTGCTGGCTAATTCGGACATCCGTTCCCAAAATCGGAGACCTGTGAAGACTATCAGCCTCCCTCTTGCATTGCCGTCACAAAGAGATACATGAGCAAAATTTTGAGAACAGGCAAGCCTCCGCTTAATAAACTTGCAGGCAGAGGGATGACATGGTCTCTTCTGTGCTGGCTACTTGAGTCATCCGTTCGGAAAATAAGTCCATTGAGAACAATTATCCAGCCAATTGGTAATCGTAAATCCTCACAGATGACAGAAATAAATATGGTTCAGGGAACAACTTTATTTTGCCCGTAATACCCGTTCAAGGGTCCCAGGAGCGGTTTTGGGAACAACTTAAATTTACATTAACCTCATGTATTCGAGCATGAAAGGCACCCTTAAGATACCCGTTTTGGGAACGACATTATTTAGCTTCTACGCTGTTCCAATCGAACCGTTCTTTTGCTGCGGAGAGAGGCGAAAAGGAAACCAACCGGTTAAGACTGTTTCGAGAGCCGATCAGACGGGGCAACTCCGCCGATGGTGTGGGGGATGTTGAGGCCGAGAACCGAAGGATAGCCGTACATAGCAAAGCGTGCGATCCAGGTGGTCATCTGCTGGGGAGAGTAGATCATCCCGTTCTCAATCCACCAGGCCAGCATCCCCACAAACCAGTGCGCCAGGCTGATGATCACGAACTCCGCTGGCGCGGCATGCGGGTCATTGGTTGCTCTCAGGCCTGATGCGGAGAGTGTTCGGGCGCGGCTTCGAAAGGCTTCCGCGAAGTAGTCACGCATCTGGACGGTAAACCAGGAACTGCCGCGTTTGCCAAGCATCGCCCGGTAGAGTCTCGCGTGCCTGGTGACGTGCTCGAAGAACGCTGACCAGGCTGCCAACTGGGAGTCGATGTACGATTGCACGGCTTTGGCGTCAAACTCGCTCCAGGACGAGAGGAGTCCTTCCAGATTCTCCGGGAGGGGACCAATCTCGCGGAACATCTGATTGACTGCTTCCTCAAAGATGCCGGTGACCAGGGCATACTTGTCTGGGTAGTGGCGATAGAACGTCGTCCGGTTGACCATCGCCCGCTCGGCAATGTCTCCCACGGTGACCGCATCAAATCCTTTCTCCTCAATCAAGTCGATCAGGGCTTCGCGCAAGACCATCTGGGTTCGTCTTACGCGTAAATCAACATGGTCGCGCGTCATGTTTGCTCCTGTGTTGCATATGCAACATTCTCGTGAATTTGCTTCTTGCTCCTGGCTGACGCTTCGAGTACGCTTCTTTCAGGCAACATTCTACCACAAATAGCAGAGAATATTGCAAAAAGACAGACACGCATTGGGAGGAAGTATCCTATGGCAAACACAGCGGCCATTCTGGCCGAAGGACTCTACAAATCGTATGGCAAGACCCACGCTCTGGACGGGGTAGACCTGGTAGCGGAGGAAGGAACGGTCCTGGGCGTCCTTGGCCCCAACGGTGCGGGCAAAACGACTGCGGTACGCATCCTGACCACGCTCACCAGGCCTGATCGTGGGCGCGCAGAGGTGGCGGGGCTGGACGTGGTGAAACACGCTGCGACCGTGCGCGAACGTATCGGACTCTCCGGTCAAGATGCTGCCGTCGACGAGCTGCTCACCGGCTACGAAAACTTGAAAATGTTCGGGCAACTCTCTCGCCTCGCAGACACAGCGGCAAAGCGACGGGCGCAGGAACTGCTCGCGCGCTTTGATCTCGTCCAGGCTGCCTCCCGCGTGGTGAAAACGTACTCAGGAGGGATGCGTCGGCGGCTCGACCTGGCGGCCAGCCTGATCATGTCGCCACCGATCCTGTTTCTGGACGAGCCAACGACCGGTCTTGATCCGCGTGGACGCCTCGCGATGTGGGAGGTTATCCGTGATCTGGCGGCCCAGGGCACAACGGCGTTGCTGACCACCCAGTACCTGGAGGAAGCCGATCACCTTGCCCATCAGATTGTGGTGATTGATCATGGGCGCGTGATTGCTCAAGGCACTGCCGACGAACTGAAAGCGCAGATCGGCGGGGAGCGCCTGGAACTAACAGTGGCTCCGCACAGCGATCTGGGCGCCGCGTTGCAAGCGATACGTCCGTACAGCTCAGGTGAGATTCAGATCGACCGCGAACGCCGTCACCTCGCAGTCCCGGTAACGAATGGAGCTCAGCGACTCGCCGCGATCGTGCGCGATCTCGATGGAGCACAGATTGCGCTTTCCGATCTGGCCCTGCGCCGCCCAACGCTTGATGATGTCTTTTTCTCGCTTACCGGGCGCGCGGTAAGCGAGGCTGAGCCGCCTGAAGAGGCAATACTACAAAGGAGTAAACGATGAAAAACCCGGCACTCTTGACCACGGAAGGTGTTACCCCGCGTTCCCATTTCGCTCTCTATTGGACGTTCGCTCACGCGTGGGTGCTGGCTAAACGCCGGCTCGCGCAGATCCCACGCCGTCCCGACGAGTTGCTTATCGCGACTATTCAACCAACCATGCTCGTCCTGCTCTTCCGCTACGTCTTTGGCGGAGCCATTCTCGTTGCTGGCACCAGCTATGCGAACTATCTCATGGCCGGTGTGTTCGTGCTCGCGTCCCTGGTCGGTTCCCTAGCCACGGGCGTCGGCATGGCAACCGACCTCCAACATGGCCTGATTGACCGCTTTCGCTCGTTGCCGATGGCGCAATCGGCGGTCCTCACCGGTCGCACGCTGGCAGACCTCGTCCGTGCTGTTTTTGTCTTCCTGGTAATCTGGGCAGTTGGGCTGCTGGTCGGCTTCCGGCCAGCAGGGAATCCTCTGGCCTGGGTCGCGGCAACAGGCTTGCTGCTGCTCACCACCTTTACCTTCTCGTGGCTCTCGGCGCTGCTTGGGCTCGTGTTAAGCAGTCCAGAAGCCGTCCAGGGGGCAAGTCTGGTGATTTTTTATCCCTTGCTCTTTGGGAGCAATGCGTTCGTACCCACCAGCACCATGCCTGACTGGCTGCGTGC
>JBGQJX010000130.1:0-9694 GCA_041499255.1 Ktedonobacteraceae bacterium
GGAAGCACAGGTTCGCGAAGCCGCCAGATGCCCCAAAGCGCGCCAAAAATGCCTATTGGTACATTAAATAAAAAGACCCAACGCCATGAAAACTCAGTTAGCAGGCCTCCAATGATAGGGCCTATGAGAAAACCAGCTGCGCCTGCTATCTGGTTGATGCCCAATCCCAGGCCGACCTGCCCTTTGCGAAAGGCATCAGTCACGATCACTGTGCTGTTGGTGACGAGCAAAGCCGCTCCCAGACCTTGAATGACTCGCCCCAGGATGAGGTCGACGCCATGAAACTGCGGCTGTGCAAGACCAGCAATGAGTGAGCCAGCTGTAAAGGCAATAAAGCCACTATTGTACAGGCGCTTGCGGCCCCAGATATCGGCCAGGCGTCCAACTATTGGCGTGAAAACGGTGAGTATGAGCAGGTATCCGAGAAGCACCCACATTACGATAAAGAAGTTAATGTGGAGCTCAGCCAGGATGCTGGGCAACGCTATCAGCAGAGCCGATCCTTGAATTGAAGCAAGCAACGCCCCGACTGTCGTAACAGAAAGAGCCGTCCATTGATAGCCTTTAGGCTGAGGCGACGAAGATTCCCTCATATGTTGATCTTGCCCCTCCCCGGCGACATTCTCTGAGGACGTTATACGAGAAAACTGCATGGTAAAAATATCCTTCTAGTCTAGTGTTCCTTATTGTCCCTGTCTCTCATCGCGCCATTTTACCAGCCTGGAGAGGGCGGTAAAATCCCAGGGTTCTCCCATGCCAAGGATTAAATGCGTTGCCCCAGCTTTGACATAAGCATCAAGTTCTGCCGCACCGGCGTTTCTTCGAGCGTCAGCTGTGTGTTCAATCTCCTCAGGATTACGGCCTATTTCTGCGCACCAGCCGTTCAGCACCTTCATTTTGTGGCGGTAGGTCTCTGGTTCTCCAAAGCCATGCCACATATTTGCATATTGAGCGGTAATGCGCAGCGTTTTCTTTTCTCCGCCTCCACCGATGAGGATAGGAATAGGATTGCGCACTGGTTTTGGTGTATCTACTTCCCAGCGGGATCGGATAATTTGCAGAGATTCTTCTAAGGCTGCGAGGCGACTCCCAGGAGTACCAAATTCATAGCCATATTCCCTGTAATCACGATCAAACCAGCCCGCGCCAATGCCAAGAATCAGGCGCCCATTGCTGATGTGGTCAATCGTTTTGGCCATGTTCGATAACAGGGCTGGATTGCGATACGTGTTGCAGGTCACAAGGCAGCCAATTTCAGCCCGCTGCGTCAGGGTCGCCATCGCGGCAAGGAGCGTCCACCCTTCAAAATGGTTTCCTTCCGGGTTTCCATATAACGGGAAAAAGTGGTCCCAGGTCCATATGGTGTCAACACCGAGATCTTCTGCGCGGCGCACTGCGTCGGCAAACGATTGATAAGTCGTATGCTGGGGGTGAAGTTGGACACCAACACGGAGCGGGTGAGTAGTATGAGGTTGTGTCACTATTGCTAATCCTCTCTTGAGAAGTTGGAGGTTTTTCGGCAATCTTACAATTTGTAAGTATGGATATTGTAATCACGCTTTTATAATGGTTGCAAGTTTCTATCGCTCTGGCTCGCCAAAAGAACGTGGGTTTTACTAGTAGCAGCAGTTCTAGCGCACAAAAGGATATAATAGAACCAGTGCGCTTTGTTGAAAGCGTACAGAATTCAGGCGGAAACGAACACGTTGAAAAAGGTGAATACTTTATGCAAACCAATGAAGCATCTCTTCATATGCCTGTGCGCTGGGGGGTTCTCAGCGCAGCTAATATCGCGGTCAAACGGGTGGCCCCCGCTATCCAAGCTTCCTCAAATGGGCGTTTAGTGGCAGTAGGTAGCCGCAATCCCGAACGAGCACGCGAGTTATTTACTTTTGCCCCAAATGTGCTTGTTTATGGAGATTACGATAGCGTCATCAATGATCCCGAAATTGAGGCCCTCTACATTCCGTTGCCGAACAGTCTTCACGCGGAATGGACTATTAAAGCGCTGAAAGCAGGCAAGCACGTATTATGTGAAAAACCACTCGCCATCACTGCCGAAGAGGGGCTAAAGGTAGCACAAACAGCGCGCGATACTGGTATGTTATTGATGGAAGCGTTTATGTATCGTTTCCATCCACAGACGGTCTGGGCCTTAGAGCAGGTGGCCGCTGGTCGTATAGGACAGGTCAAGCTCATACGTTCCTCGTTTTCGTTCAATGTCGGTTCACGTCCTCATGATATCCGCTTACAGTCAGCGCTGGCTGGCGGTTCTTTAATGGATGTGGGATGCTATCCCATTAATTTTTGTCGCGCTGTCTACGGGCGCGCTCCGGCAGCCGTTGGAGCGCGAGTCTATACTCCCGAAAATGGTGAGGTAGAGTGTTATGCCAGTGCTGTACTTGACTTTGATGATGGTTGCTTCGGTCTGGTAGATTCCAGCTTTGAACTGCCGACACGGCAGGTAAGTGAGATTATTGGGGAAACAGGAACGATTACTATTCCTGTTCCCTTTACACCTGGATATATAGAGACAATGGCAATACTGGCGTTAGAAGGTCAGATTATCCACCAGCGTTTTGCACCTGTAGATCAGTATCGCCTCGAGGTAGAGCATTTCGCGACAAGTATTCGCTATGGTAGTCAATTTCCTTTCAGCCTGGAAGAGACGATAGAAAACCTGGCAACAATTGAGGCGATTTACCAATCCGCGGGCTACCCCTGGCCTATTGTTTAGATATGAAAGAGGCGAACTGCGGTAAGAAAGGTGTCTTTTCGCAGTTCGCCTCTTTCATGTCTGAGCTGTGGGAAAAGCTACTACAATTTCTTTGACAAAACCACACCCGTATTTAATCCGACAGTATGCAGGCCGCCGAAAAACCTGGCATGTTCGATTTTCATACAGCGATTCTGGACGACCGTCAATCCGGCCTCTTCCGCTCGCCGGGCGGCATCGTCGTTGCTGATACCCAATTGGAGCCAGAGCACTTTAGCCCCGATAGCAATAGCCTCGTCCGCAATTGGAGGAACATCTTCAGCACGGCGAAAGACGTCGACGATCTCGATCTGTTTCCCGGCTGCTTTGGCTTCAGTCAGAGTTGCATAGACGCGTTTGCCTAACAGCGTCTGTCCGGCGTAGCGCGGGTTGATAGGAACAATATCGTAGCCCTCGGCTTGCAGGTAGATTGCAACGAAATGGCTCGGGCGATAGGGGTCAGCAGAAACGCCAACGATGGCAACGTGCTTATATTGCTGTAGAAGTTGTAAACGTTCGTACATGTCGGGTGTAGAAAGTGTCATGCTATAGATCCTTGTAGGGGCCCAATGTATTGTGCCCAGCTGAAATGAAACCACATTAAATGGGGAAACTCTATTTTTATCGAGAATGCATACTGGCCTTGAGAGCCTGATCTAGATCCCACAGTATGTCTTCTATATTCTCAATGCCGATGGAGATGCGTATCAGGTCGGGCGTGACGCCACCCGCCAACTGGTCCTCTTCTGAAAGCTGCTGGTGGGTTGTACTGGCAGGGTGAATAATCAGGCTGCGAGCGTCACCGACGTTGGCAAGGTGCGAGAACAGGCGCACGCTGTTAATGACCTTTTTGCCTGCCTCATAGCCACCCTTGACGCCAAAGGTGAAGATAGAACCAGCTCCGCGCGGCAGGTAGCGCCTGGCCAGCGCATGCGAGGGATTATCTGGCAAACCGGGATATTGTACCCAACTGACAGCCGGATGCTCCTGCAGGTACAGCGCTACCTGCTGCGCGTTCTGGCAGTGACGCTGCATACGCAGGGATAGGGTCTCCAGACCTTGTAATAAAAGAAAAGCGTTGAAGGGACTGATGCAGCCACCTGTATCGCGTACAGTTTCGACCCTGGCTTTCATGACAAAAGCAAAATCGCCAAAAGTTTCATAAAAGCGCACGCCATGGTAGCCTGGTGAAGGGTCAACGATATGAGGGAAGTTGCCATTGTCCCAGGGGAACTTGCCTGACTCAACCAGGACACCCGCTATAGAAGTGCCGTGGCCACCAATGAATTTCGTAGCCGAATGCACAATAATATCCGCGCCGTGCTCGAAAGGACGACACAGGTATGGTGTGGCAAAGGTATTATCGATAATTAAGGGAACGCCAGCCTCATGCGCAATGTCCGCAACTGTACGGATGTCCAGCACGTCACCGCGTGGGTTACCGATGGTTTCACCGTAGAGAGCACGGGTGCGCGGAGTGAGGGCACGGCGGTAATTTTCAGGATCAGTGCTATCCACGAAGATAGTATTGATGCCCCAGGTACGCAGGGTCAAGTCGAACTGTGTATGAGTGCCGCCGTAGAGGCTGCTAGAGGAGATGAGGTCATCCCCTGGGCGGAGTAACGTCATCATCGTGGCCATCTGGGCAGCCATACCAGAGGCGGTCGCCACTGCTCCTGTGCCCCCTTCCAGAGAGGCAATACGCTCCTCGAAGACGGCGGTGGTGGGATTCATGATGCGAGTATAAATATTGCCGAAGCGTTGTAACGCGAAGAGGTGGGCGGCATGGTCGGTGTCGTCAAAGACGAATGAAGTTGTCTGGTAGATGGGCACTGCACGCGCGCCGGTGGCTGGATCAGGGCGTTGCCCCGCGTGGACCGATAAGGTGTCGAACCCAAAGATGTGGTCGCTGTCGATTTCTGGCATGATTGATTGCTCCTGTGCTATGGACATTCCCTTTCATATCCTATCATATGGCAAGGACTCCTGACAGTAAGGAACAGTGGCATGTTTGGAGGTAGAGAATTCACGACAGTATCCGCCAAAGCCATGAGCAACGTGTTGTATACAGATATTCATCAATTTTGTGATATAGAAGGATACCTATGTACAGCACAACTAATCCTGAAAGACAGGGTTTAAAAACTTCTACAGATATTACAACAACAGACGGGGAGAACAAGGCGGATGCGCAAAAGCGCTACCGTATCGAGGCCGTAATCTGGAGTATTGGTCTACTACTGTTCATTGTCTCTTGTTTTGTGATCCATTTTCATCCTCAGCCCTATCCCATTGATCTAGCGACTACTTACGCCGTGCAGAGCCTCCACCTCTGGCCGTGGCTGAGTATGTTGCTTATACTGCCCAGTATATATAACAATCCCATTCCTGCGGCGATTTCAATCGCCGCCCTGTTTATTGCTATGTTGGCGGTGGGATTGATCAGACTTGTCCGAAAGCGGCCTGCTGCAAAATGGTTGATCTCGGCTGTTTTTCTTGTATTGACGGTGATGAGTTCCGCAGGACTCAATGTAATTATCGATATGCTTGTTGGGCGTCCACGACCAAATCCTAAAGTGTATCATATCCATCTTTACACACCGCTTGTTCCGTTTCCGACTTACCCTTCTGGGCATACCGAGCATGATGTCGCCTTGTATGGTTTTTTGCTGTACTTGACTTTGACTAAAGCAGTGCGTGAGTGGAAGTATCGCTGGATATTGCTTCCATTTCAGATCTTTGCCATCTATGACCTCCTTGCCATTGGTTATTCGCGCATTTTGGAGGGAGATCACTGGCTCACAGACATTGTAGGAGGGTACCTCGAGGGAGCGCTCTACCTGTTCTTTTTCATCTTTCTCTATCGCTTGACGATTGCATGGTATGTCAGGCATAGAGCAAAGAAATTGACAAAGTTATCCAAAGGAGAAATCTAGTATGACCATTACCCTTACAACCTTGCTTATCTGGCTTATTATCGCCGCAATTGTTGGCGTCATTGGCGAATTGATCGCCCGCCGCACGGGGCCTGGCGGTATCGTTGGCGCTATCGTTGTAGGCTTTCTCGCCATTTTTCTGCTGGTAGGCGTGCTACACTTTCATATTCCTGGTGAACCAACCTGGTATGGTGTACCACTGTTCAGCGCTATTCTCGTCGCGGCAATTCTGGTCGCCATCTGGAGCAGCTTTGCGTATCACCGTGTTCGACATTACACTTCGCGTTATTACTACCGGCGCGGCTCTTATACACGTCGCCCTCGACGCCGTTTTCGCCTGTTCTAGAATGGTAGAGTGAAAACGCGTTATCTCAAGTTTCAGGCAACCGAGAAGAAAGACTCAGAACTGTGCTCAAAGACCAGTTCTGAGTCTTTCTTCTCCTTTAGCGAGGGTTGAAATGCTTGGAAAGCAGGAAGGCACTGAAATCTGCCACACTTTCCACATCTCCTTCGTCGAGCATATTGACCATTTTTTTTATCACCAGGCGGCGCGGTTGACCAGGTGTTACTGGAAGCGTAAAGCCGATAGCATTTGTATGATGTGGCTCACGCTCATAGCGAATCTCCTCTGCCATGAGTTCTAGCAGGTCTGCTATGTCTAAATCCAAGGCCTGGGAGATACTTTCCAGTACTTTAGCCGAGGGATATTTCTGCCCACGCTCGATTTCGCCAACATAGATCTCTGAAAGGCCAGCTTTATCGCCAAGTTCTTTAATCGTAAGGTGTCGATCCTGTCGTTCCCTGCGAATGACTCTCCCGATTATTTCCTGTAAATCAGCCATCGTTGTTTTCCCTTTCTATGCTTATGGCATAGCCTGCATATTACACATGCTTTTAGCATAGTTTCTATCTTTTAGTATACGCTAAGAGCATGTTATATTCAAGTAGGATGAAAGTTTGAATTGCAAAGGAGGATTACTATATGTCTATATCACGGTCGTTTTTTCGGCCTATGTCTGGACAACAGGATGTCAAGCCTACTCTACCGGTGCCGATGGTGTATGAAAATGTACAGGTAGAACCAACGCGCTGGGAGTATCGGGTACTGTTCATTGATACACGTGAAGTAGATGTTCCTGATGTGGCGAAACTCAATGAGTTAGGTACTGAAGGTTGGCTGCTAACGAGCGTTTTGGATTTAGAGGCACCAAGGGGTGGTACGCTTGTCCACTACTACTTTGTGCGTCAAAAATTGGCATAAGGAGATAAATCATGTCATCAAGTTTGTTTGTTCCCACCGTCATAGAGACAACTGGACGAGGCGAACGTGCCTATGACATTTTTTCCCGGTTGTTACGGGAACGTATCATCATGGTCAATGGCCAGATTGAGGAGACCCTGGCAAATCTGGTTGTAGCGCAATTACTGTTTCTGTCCGCGGAGGATGGCAAACGTGAGATTAATGTCTACATTAATTCTCCTGGCGGTACGGTGACCGCTGGTTTAGCCATCTATGATACTATGCGCATTCTTCCCTGTCCTGTATCTACCACGTGCGTTGGCCTGGCGGCAAGTTTTGGCACCATCTTGCTGATGGCGGGAGACCGGGGCCTGCGTCGTTCTCTCCCACATGCCCGTATTCATATGCATCAACCTCTGATACAGGGCGGCATAGGTGGTCAGGCAACCGATATTGATATTCAAGCTCGCGAGATCCTCCATACTCGTGATGTGCTCAACGAGATTATTCGGCAACACACAGGACAGTCCCTGGAGCGTATCAAGCGAGATACTGAGCGAGATTTCTTCATGAGCGCCACAGAAGCGTTAGAGTATGGCATCATTGACGAAGTGTTACCACTAGCTGAAAAATAGCTAGCTGCGAAAGGTTCAAAGTAGTCAGGAAGAAAGCACTATGCATCTTTCTTCCTGACTTCCTGTTATTGCTCGTGTTCAGCATGGCTCGATTCTTAACGAGTCGATTTCAAACCATTGTGGCCCACTTGAGAGAGAGCCAAAACGTAATGTGCCGCGTGGTGTAGCGATTGCGTACTGGTTGTCCAGCCACGCAACAAAACCAAGTGGCCGGATTGGAGGTTGCTGAGCGCTTAGTATTTGGATGCCATCAACCCAAAAGCACGCCTCTTTGTGCCGCCACTCTAAGGTATATGTATGCCACTCATCCATGCTGGCTGTGATTAACGCCTCTTTTGCTCCGCTGAGTTTTTGTATCCATCGTGTTGCTGGAACTGTATTGCCTGAGAGCCTGGACCAGCCGACTGTAAATGCTGTAGGGACGGCTGCTGTAAATGTGCTGAAACGCATGCTGTGTATCACCTGCGCTTTCCAGCCCCAGCCTGGGACACCGGGTACAAGCATCATGTTAGATGGAGGAGATGCATAAAAAAACCAGACGGCTTCCGGTAATAAGAGGATATCTCCGGTGATCGAGAACGGATAATTCCAGAAACCAAAACCTGCTGTACCCCGCAATATGCCGGCGCTCTCATTCGTACTACTTGTCGTGGCTGCAGGAAGCGATGAACGCGCTTGCACCTCCATGCGCAACGGAGGTCTCCAGGGAAAAGCGGAGCGCACTTGTCCTGTATAGTCGTCAATCTGGGCATCAACATAGTGCCCACTTTGTGCAGATGGAACCTCCATACGCAGCGCGGATTCAACAGGACGCAACGTAGCACCGCCAATGCACGTTTGAGTCCAACGGGGGTCAAGCGGTTGAGTAAAGTCCACAAACATACCATTCCCGATCGGTACGCTAGCTCCGTCTCTTAATGAGCTTCTGTTGCATGTTGTAATAATTCTTCTTCAAGCTGTCGCCACACAATTTGCTCAGCCTGAATATTATTCACCGGCTGCTTATTTCTTGCGCCTTCGATCATCGTATTCGCGACGCGTTGGCGAAAGTTCGCGAAATATTTCTTCTGTTCCTCCTGGTTCGGCATGACAAATAGCTCAATGTCTTCAGGCTCGTAAAATTCTTCTGGTTCGAAGGCCAGGGCTAACAAATTTGCGTAATTTTCAATAAGCGTCAGGCGGGTTTGCGACAAAAAATAATGGTATTGCGTACTGGAGACCAGTAAACAACCAGCAATCCGGCCGGCGCATAAAATAGGATGCACCGATGCGCTTTTCTCATGTTCTACTCTGTGTGCCGGTATCAGATTTTGCTTTTCATCAATGTTTTGATTTGATCCGGGCCGACAAAGCGTGGCAACATAGCCGCAGAGAGATTCTGCTCCGAGGAACATGGCCTTTTGTTCCAGGTCTCCACTCCAGGGATGGGTACCAAATCCAACGCTTTCACGCAAACTATGCACCTTGTGATCTACGGGTGAAGGTGTCATACAGCGCACAACATTGATTGCTATGCCCAGTCGGTCGGGGTCTAGCTGGCTTACTGCTTGCTGCAAGATAAGATTGCAGATTGACCAAAAACGCATAGACTCTACCGTTGAAGCGCGGGCGGTAAACACGCGATGATAGAATGTAGATGGGATACTTACTGATGATTCATCAAAACCTGCATTTGTAAATTCCTCGAAGCCTGCCTCATTCCTGATCAAGTCAAGCATCTGGTCGCGGTACTGTGGTACAGCAGTGAGGAGGTGGCGCAGGTTTTGTGGGCGGGGATCAGATTCACCGTTGGCCCAGCGTGTCAAGGTAATTGGTTTAATGCCCAGTTCTTCGGCCAATCGTTGCCTCTCATGGGAGTCGTTGATAATTGATTTCAGCAAACTTCGCCATGTTTCTGGTTGTTTTTGCATATTGTTAGCCTAACTGCTAAAATAGCTCTAAAAGCACTTTTTGTGGCATATCTTAGCAGTTTGTAAGGCAAACGTCAACAATTTTTTTGCTGCGGTCTCGTGGTAGAAGCTCTACCTTTTCCCTCTGGCCTCGCGTAAAAGAGTAAGACCGAGTACAGCAATTACTGCAATAACTAAAATGAGTCCTGATATGCTTCGAAGGGGTGACAAAGCAGCGA
>JBGQJX010000131.1:0-9691 GCA_041499255.1 Ktedonobacteraceae bacterium
ATTCAGCCCGACCTGCTCTGCGATGACTCGTGCGGTTAACGGGTGATCTCCCGTAATCATGACTGGACGAATACCCGCGGCGCGGCAAACCGCCATGGCCGCTTTGACTTCTGGCCGTGGTGGATCAGCCACTCCCATAAAACCAACGAAGATCAGTTGAGATTCTGCTTCATCTTGAGACAAGTGATCGCTTGCAACGGTCTTTTCAGCCAGCGCAATCACTCGCAGCCCCTCGCCAGCCAGATGGCTGGCGATCTCTAAGGCAGACCCCCGCTCAGTTTCGCTGAATAGTTGCTCCCGTCCTTCAACCAGGTGCTGCGTGCACTGCATCAGGACTGCCTCTGGCGCCCCTTTCACCACCACCCAATAAAGCTCATCATGCTTAAAGACAACTGACATCCGTTTTCGCGTGGTATCAAATGTGAATTCATCATGCAGGGAGACAGTTCGACGCACTGCGTCCACATCCAGGCCCGCTGCATGTGCTTTTCGTAGCAGCGCTATCTCCAGGGGATCGCCTGTAAACGTATTTCCTTGCTGGTGAGCGCTGTTGCACAGCACACCCATCTCTAGGAGATGACGCTCAAGCGCCTCCGGATAGAGTTGCTTGACCTCCATGCGGTTCTCAGTGAGTGTGCCAGTCTTATCAGTGGCAATCGTGGTAACTGATCCGAGAGTTTCTACGGCCTGCAATCGCTTGATAATCGCCTGCTGCTGTGAAAGCCGGTAGGCGCCCAGGGCCAAAACCATGGTAATAATGATCGGCATTTCTTCTGGAATGACAGCGAACGCCAGGGAGAGGCCCGTCAGGAGCATCTGCTGGATCGGTTGCCCGCTCAGCAAAACACCGAGCGCGGGAATCAGCACGCTAAAGCCCAGGGCAAACCAGACCAGCCAGCGCGTCAGATCGCGCATAGTCTGTTGGAGCGATGTGCGCGGCGTTTTCACTGTCTGAACGAGTTGAGCCACGTGACCCAGTTCGGTCTGCATCCCAGTAGCAACAACGATGGCTGCGCCTCGTCCGCGCGTGATTGTTGTCCCCGCGAAGAGCATGTTGCTTCGTTCAGCCAGTGCCGTCTTTTCTGGTAAAACCAGTTCTGCATTCTTGTCGACTGGCATGGATTCGCCGGTAAGCGAAGCTTCATCAACTTCCAGGCTGTAGCCCTCGATAAGACGCGCATCTGCTGGAACACGCCTGCCCGCCTGGACAAAGACAATGTCACCAGGAACAATGTTCTCAACAGGAACTTCCACCTCCCGTTCACTCCGGCGGACAGAGGCTGTTGGCTCAGCGAGTTTACTCAGACCCGCGATGGCTTTTTTGGCGCGATATTCGTTGAAAACTTCCACGCCGACAAGGATCAGGATAACGAGGAAAATAGTCAGCGCATCAGAAAGTTTTCCCCACACAGAGTACAGGAGGCCGGTGACCAGCAGCAAGAGAATCATAGGTTCGCGAATTTCCTCCAGGAAAACCTTCCAGAACGTTTCCTGTTTGACTTCGCCGAGTTGGTTTGGCCCAAATTTGGCAAGACGTGCCTGTACTTCTTTCTCGTTAAGGCCAGAGAACATGTTGATGCCAGCATAGTCAATGAAATCTTTCGCCGGCAACGCATGCCATGGGCGACCAGGCATACTCTCTACCATACTCAGCTTTTGAGGCTCCCACTGTTTCGATGTTTTAAACATCGTTTCTCCTTTAATTCCTCACCTGCTTATCCAAATACAATCCCTTCCAATAACTCAACCATTGCCTCCTCACCTCGTCCTCGGTTCTCCCAGAATCATAAGCAGGTGAAATAAGCGGCTGCGCGCGTTCAACTTTCACCAGCACAATATGTTCAATGGCACTGGCAACCCCTCGATTTCGGTAAAAACGCACCCCCTCATCAAACAATGTCCCCCCACTCACAACCGTAGCCGTCCCTTTGAAGCGATAACCTTTCCGCATCACTGGATCTACCACATTAATCTCCAAAACAGGTTGATATGCCAGATTTGAGACCGTACCCGGAGAGCAAATATCGGCAAAGACCAGGTGTTCGTCATCCCATACAGCCGTCGTCCCCTTCGGAGAAAGATTAGGCGTACCATCGGGACACACCGTAGCAACATAACCCAGCCTCTGCTCATTCACCACCCGCTTCATATCATCCGTCAAAATGCTCAGTACGCTCATCGCATTTTCCTCTCAGATTACCCGAAAATCGGTCAGAAGTCGCCTTATGAGTAGGCTTTGAAAAAGATATAACCTATTTAAAACATCTTAACATACCTGTCATTGAACCAATCATCACTCTTGACAAAAGTATAAAACTAATATATAATAAGTTACTAAGAGGAAGTAAGTTAAAAGATCAAGCACTGATCCTGATCTATGCATTTCCTTTGAAAACAAACACATTAATTGAAAAACACTTCTTAAACAAGAAGCAATGAAGGAGTATCCCGATGCCCTGGGAAATTGACGCCAGTCATTCACAAGTAACCTTTTCTTTAAAACACATGATGGTCAGCACCGTGCGAGGACAATTTAAAGTTCTTAGCGGCCATCTTCACATTGATGAACAAAACCCGCAAAATTCGTGGGTTGAAGCTCAGGTCGACGCTGCAAGCATCGACACTCGCGATGAGAGACGCGATGGGCATCTTCGTTCACCAGATTTCTTCGACGCGCAAAATTATCCGACCCTTACCTTTAAGAGCACCAGAATCGAACGCGTCAGCGGCAACGAGTACAATGTAACGGGCGACCTGACAATACGCGGCGTAACACACCCTGTGACCTTCAAAGCAGAGTACTACGGCCAGGGTAAAAATCCCTGGGGCTTCACAGTTGCGGGCCTGAGCGCAAAAACAAAAATTAGCCGCAAAGACTGGAACCTCAACTGGAACCAGGCGCTTGAAACTGGTGGCTGGCTCGTAAGCGACGAAGTAACAATCGAGATCGATCTCGAAACTGTCCAGAAGCCGGCGGAAGTGCAAGAGGCTGGCGCGACAGCGTAATAATTTCCCACGTAAGTCCATATACGGCAGTATAACCACAAGTGGGGATTTCACATTGGAATCCCCACTTGTTTGCTTCTCTCAATTTTCCTTCTCTCAATAAAGATAAGCTCAGAACGTCACGCTCTGTTCACTATCATCTGATTCTGCATCTCTGACCATCCAGGTCTAGATATGCATAGAGAGTATAGGGCTGAAACCCTGAGAGTATCCCTCACAGGCGGTTTCTCTTCAACGAATACACATCCGACGGTAGTGGTTAACGGCGGTCAATCCACGCCTTAATACGATCTTTCCAGGTCCCTTTTCTGCGGCGAGCCGCGCCAGCGATCTGATCTTCTCTGCCTTGAGCTTCCGTGCGCTTATTGCCAGTTAATACACCGAGGCTTTCTTTGATACGCCCGCCGGCTTCTTTCATTGTTCCTGCTGCTTTGTCGCGTGCAGCGCTGTTCGGTGTTCGTGTATCTCGACGAGTATCGTCTTGCATAACTTTCATCCCTCCTCGTAGAATCGGTAGCAGTAACCATTGTGGTTACTTGTTTAGACAAGGTAGCTTCGGTAAGCTCCCTGATCATGTCCGCGCTGTTTTTGAACGATTCGTTGTCCTCACAGCCTCTTATTTGTGTCAAAGCACAAGCCAGTAGTCACTTGCAAAAAACAGGGGTCTTTATCTTGTCTCAGATTGACTACTCGGTTGGGTTTCGCGATCGAGCTTCTTTTCCTGCTCAAGCTCCGCATTCCTTTGACGCAGATCGCTCAGTTCTTTCTCAGATGCCGCCGCAGTACTTTGACGCAGACCGCTCAGTTCTTTCTCAGATGCCGCCTCACGCCGCGAGATCCTGTTGAGCAGGCGATTGTTTTCCCAGGCACCGCGTAGCCGCCCAGGGGTGAGCACGAAGAATGCCAGGAGGAAGCCGACGACAGCACCGACAACCGTCGGCAGCCAGACCGGGACATGAGAGAAGGTCAGGCCAAAGAACCAGAGGGAAAACTGCGTCCCATTGCCGATACTAAAGGCAACGAGCCCAACCACAATAGCAACGAAGAGCAACAAGCTGATAAAATTACTTATACGACGCATGGTATCCTCCTCGCCGGATGTGCCGGCCACGCTCCAACCATTGATGGCCGCGAGCGCAAAATGCCAAAACAGCGTAAGGGGCCAGGGTCTCCTTCTCCGGTCTCCTTACATTCCCTAACATATCTCTGGATCATTACGATCAGGTCACATTTGCCTGTTGGCATGTCACACTTGAGTCACAGTAGCTTACCACTAGTAGTCAGTCCAAATAGATATTGACAAAGTGAGATGATGATGGGAAACCAAGACGTTGACCATGAAACATCCCATTCCGATTATGTTGTCCGAAACCGATCGCGCCTCGTTGCACACATTCATCTATGCGGGCAAAGCCAATGCTCGCACCTTCACGCGAGCCCGCGTCTCTTCACTGGTCGCGGTCGTACATAGTTACTTCCTGCGTTGTTGTCCAGTCCGATGACCTTCCCAGTTGGACCGAACTGTTGCGCCGACAGGCGAGCTACGACCCCTGTGCCACAGGCTAGATCCAGAACCCTCTCGCCTTCCTCGAGTCCTGCTTTTTCAACAAGGATGGCTGCCCAGGGAGCGAAAATAGCCGGGACCAGGTAGCGCTTATACATCTCCGCTCCGTTTTCACCCGGTTGCTCTTGTTCCATCTGACCCATTCTGTCCTCCCAACGCCCCCTCCAGATCCCCAATAATATCCTCCACACACTCAATACCCACCGACAACCTGATACAACCCTCGGTAATTCCTATATCCCTGCGTTCCGCCTCCGACAGATTCCTATGTGATGAAATCGATGGATAGCTCACCAGCGACCACGCGTCACCCAGCGTCGTCGCTGGCAGGCAAAGTCGCAGTCTATCCATAAAGCAAAACGCCGCTTCTCGCGACTGCTCCCTCAATTCAAAAGAGAGCAGCCCACCATATCGCCCCTCGCCCATCAGCGCCGTGGCCAGCATATACTGTGGATGATCTTTCAGTCCCGGATAATATACCCTCTCCACCGCCGCATGATCTTGCAAGAACTGGGCCACCTTCAGCGCATTGCTACAATGTCGCTCCATCCGCAGCGACAAAGTCTGTAATCCCCGCTTAATCAGGTAAGCTTCATAGGGGCTTAGCATTGCCCCCAAAATAATTGCAAAGTTCCGCAATTGGTCAAGTAATGCACGCTTCGCGCTAATCACAATTCCCGCCGTACTATCACCATGTCCCCCCAGGTATTTCGTAGCGCTGTGCACCACCAGGTCAAAGCCATGCTCAATCGGCCTCACCAGGTACGGTGTCGTAAACGTGCTATCCACGATGCTCACCGCTCCAACCTCCTTTGCCGACGCGCTGATAGCACCAAGATCGATAACCTTCACCAGCGGATTTGAAAGTGTCTCCACGTAAACCACGTCCGGCTGCTCAGCTCGCATAATATCGGCCAACTCTTGACCATACAAATCATGCATCACCACCTCGACCCCCATCGGCACAAACACCTGCCGCAGCAGGCTGATCGTCGACCCGTACAGGTCCTTTGCCGCTAAAATCTTGCATCCCGTGGTCAACCCCGCCGCCAGCAGCGCGGCATGAATCGCCGCCATCCCTGAACTAAAAGCAACCGCGCCAACTCCACCCTCCGCCTGTGCTATCACCGACTCGAGCGCGTACGCATTCGGGTTACCCTGCCGTCCGTAAACAAATGCAGTCTCACTCTCATTACCGGACAAACTCTTCTCAAAAGCCCGGTCTAGAGCCTTGGCGTCTGAATGGAGATAGGTCGTACTCGTATAAATAGGCTGTACCGTTGGCACTCCTCTACTACTCCCGCTCTCCTCTCGTTCGCTCCCATGCACCAGTAATGTCTCCAGATCCCAACCTCTGTCATCAGATCGCTTCATATCATACCCCCTCTTGCACATGTATGGACGCAAATATAACATTTAATAAATTCATCCGGCAATCCGTAGGTGCCGATTTATCGAGCACATCGCCGATTTATCGGCCCCCCCGATCAAACCCCGAACCGAACCAGCCGTAGGTGCCGATTTATCGGCCCCGGGAAATCTCCCCTATCCCCTCATCAATCTGTAAAAATTCATTATTGCGCACTTGAAAATGTAAAGTGGCTTTCAACCTCCAGGTTGAACTATAAGATATCTTCCCATATCCCCTACTGCCAGAGAAGCACAGGCATAGATACATGGGAGCCAGTAGGGAACTCCCATGAAATCAGGATGTTCGTAAGCAAACGCCCCCGCGGCCACCAGCACCATTTCAACCAGCGTGCCAGTAATCGCCGTCGCCAATGCAAGCACGACATTTTGCCACCCTCTCCCCGCCACAAACCAGAAATTAAAATACACAAGCATCATCAGCCCCACTTTCGCCAGTGAGGAGATACTCGTTGCGCTAATGATATAAACCAGCACAACCCACAGCAACTGCACAATACATATCTGTAGCTGTCGCGGCACTCGCCGTTGTCCCAGCAAAGGATCAACCATCGTATGCGAAAACCCAATAGTCAGCGCGGCGCCTCCAAACAGCAGTGGCACCCACCACGCTACCCCCAAAAACACCGGCATCGCATATCGTTCCACCTTACTATAAACATGGAACGCATCCAACCCGGTCCCCACCACCGCTCCCAAAACAAAGAGCCACCATATCGCCCTACCTTTGGCCAAAGGCATCATTACACCCCTCTTCCCATAAAATCCTCTTCCCACCATATATCTTACAATATCCAAAAAACTTTACTTAGCCAAGATCATCTTTGGTTGCCCTATGTATTTATGCTAGCGCCTGTGCGACCACCTGGGTCGCCCTTGGCTCGACCTGTGCTACCTCTGCGTCAAAGCGCTCCTCGCCAATTTCTTTACGGATAGCATCCATCCATTCCTGTGCGCTATAACGGTATGGACTTTGCAACTCGTCAAGAATCTGTTTCGCCAGCAGGAGTGCGGCGAGCGCAACGTTGTACCGCTGCTGCTCGAAGAAAAGCATCCCGGCGTTGCGCAGCGTCTTGCCTTCACCTTCACGATCCCCCACTTCCCTGGCAACGTTGAGGGCCTCCTGATAACAGGCCATTGCGCGATCTTGTTGCTCAAGGTGCGCATAGACGGCCCCCAGGTTATTCAGCGTTCGGCCTTCGCCCCTATGATCAACTTCACGTCGAATGGTCAGGGCTTGTTCAAGATACTGCCGCGCCTGTTCTTTCTCGCCCAAAGCGTCACAGGTTTTCCCGAGGTTATTGAGGGTCCAGCCTTCCCCTCTTAATCTGCCAAGCTCCCTGAAAATGTGCAATGCCTGCTCAAATACTGCTTTCGCTTTCGCGTGCTCACCAAGATCATCGAAAACCCGGCCCAGGTTATTCAAGGTGGACCCTTCCCCTTGACGGTCTCCCACCTCCCTATTGGTCAGCAGAGCTTGTTCGTAATACTGTTGTTCCTCTTTCTTCAGGCCTAATGCGCCATAAACGCGTCCGAGATTGTTAAGTGCCGCCGCTTCCCCCATGCGATCCCCCTCTTCCTCGCATATCTTCAAGGCTTGCTCGTAGTACCTGCGTGCCTGCTCTTTGTCACCTCTTTCCGAGTAGACCCGGCCCAGGTGGTTTAAGGACCAGCCTTCGTCTGTGCGGTCACCTTCTTCTTCGTAGATATGCAAGGCATCTTCGAGATAGTTCTGCGCTCGTTCTCCTCTTCCTAACGAGCGATAGATCACCCCCAGATTGTTATAGATATGCGCCGCTTGCAAACGTTCGGCCTGCCATTTCTCAGGTGGTAACAGCAATTTATACAATTCCAGTAGAATTGCATTACCGCCCCACTCTCTCAAATCTTTGAATAGGCTCTCCTGCTCCATCAGGGTGTAGGCCGTTTGCCACTGCTCCGCCTGGCAATAGTGCCAGATGGCTTCAATAAGCGGCTCCACATCACTAATATGCTGTCGCTTTCCGCGCGGAGGGCTTTGTTTGGCTAACTGGCGCAGATAGTATTCGGCTGCTCGTGCATGTGCCGTCTGTATTGTGTGCTGTTGCGCTGCTTCATTTCCCTCGGGAGCGTAGCTCTGGGCATAACTGGCAACGATAGCGTGCAATTGGTAAAAGCCCTCGCCGGAGGTTTGCAGTAAGTGCTGTGTCAGTAAGGCGTCCAGGGCCGAATGGACCTGTCCCCTCGAAAACTCAGCCTGAGAGTCAATGACACTTTGCGCTGCCTCTAATGGAACGGATTCGCGATAGATTGAAAAGGCAGTTAACAATGTGCGCTGCACGGTATCAAGCTGCTGCTGGTAAATATAATCCAGCAGGTTCCGTGCGATATTGCCGCTCCAGAGTTGCGTATACATTGGGTCGCGAAAGAATGTTGCCAGGCTCACGTGATGATGGCGGAGCAGAGACGCTAGCAGTGTCAGCGCGAATGCATGTCCAGAACAGCGTTCCACGACGGTTTGCAGTTCTTGCTCGCTAGCCTCGACGCCCAGTTTCTGCAATAGCTCTACCCCTTCCCTGGTCTCTAACCCCTTTACGGGATACTCTTGCAGATACGTCGGCGGATACTCGCGTGTGCCCTTAGGCAGAAGTCGTGTGGTGAGCAGCATTCGGCAGGTACAGGGTTGGCTATTGAGTGCGTCAATCCATTCACCAACACCCGGACGATCAACCAGCGCGTGTCCGGTTTGCCAATCAAGCAGATCCTCAAACTGGTCAAAGATGATGAGCCGCGCGTTCTCAGTTGTGTCAAGCGCGTGCAAGAGCGCTTGTGCCTGGTTATGTAGTGACAGACTGGTGAAGTCGGGCAGAGGTTTCCCTAACGCTTCAAACAGGTTACCTGCCAGGTCGACCATCGTCACAGAGGAATCCACGTGGAGCCAGAGGGCATCGGCACTGAAAGGTCCATTGCCTCGACTTCGTTGCTCTTCCGCGTAGCGATAAACCAGGGCCGCGAGCGTCGATTTGCCGACCCCACCGATCCCGGTGAGTGCGAGGGCCGAAATCTCTGGTTGGATGAGCCGGGTGTAGATCGCCTGCACCATCCGCTGGCGCTGCTGAATAGTTCGTGAATCGGTTGGTGGAGGCACGCCCACAATACCGCGATACGTCGTTTTGACGACCGTGGGAGTTGAGGAAATTGGCTCTCGTGAGGCAAGAGTTGGAGGAACATGCACAATAATCTGCGGTGGTGGTGCAGGCGCACCGGGCAATTGCTGAGGCGGACCTGCCGAAACAGGAAAGAGCCATTGGAAGAGGCCGATAAACACACCCATGACCGTAAAGATGATAGGCAGAAGGCCGGACGGTGTCCCACGAAGAATACCCTGGCTGCTCAATATCCACAGCACGGCCCCGCCAATGAGAAAGAGTGCGGCGATACTCGCAAGAAGTATACGCCGCTCTTGAAGGTGTCTGCGTTCGGCTCGCTTTGTGGCCTGTGGTTTTTGTTGTTGCTGTGACATGCTCCTCTATCCTTAAAACGGCTTTATCAGCTCCGTATCGGATTGTAACACAATACGGCTCCTTTTTCTTGAAGCACCTTGTAGCAAATTTCTCTTCTTTAGGCGAAGCCGATATATCCCATTGGTACCATTGCGTGAAATTGATGCTCTTTGAAACATATAATAAACTTCAGGCAAGGTTCAATTGTGAA
>JBGQJX010000132.1:0-9620 GCA_041499255.1 Ktedonobacteraceae bacterium
AAATCCACTCAATTGAGCCGGGGCACAAATTCAGTGATCAACAAGGGGCTGAATCAGTCGAACCTTGTCGCGGTCGTGGCCAACGGCGACCTCATTACCATTTATGTGAACAATCAGATCATTGATTCTGTGCATGATAAAACCTTCAGCCAGGGACAGGTTGGCGTTCTCTCCTTCGCCAACTATAACGGTACTACCATCAATGATGTTGTTGCGAGCAATGCGCGGATCTGGAAACTGTAAAGCCAGAGGGAACCGCTGTATCTCGCCCCACTCTGAATCACTGCCCTGGTAAATGAGAAAGAGAAAAGCGGTTTCTTTGCTCAGCCCAATGGTGATCTTATCAGCAAGTACTGCCTGTTGTACATGCTGATAGTTGACTGTGCTCATAGTTATTCTTAAACTCCTATTCCTGCGCATTGCGAGTACTGCCTGCTGTGTATATAGGAGTAGTATGGCATGGACACCGTTTCAGAAACGTTTCAGCATTCAGCAAAGGGGCAGCAAGTTTGTATCACTTGTATCACTTGTATCACTTGTATCACTTGTCGCGGATGTAGATTGAGAGAAACGCTCGAAGAAACGTTCAGGAAACGCTTTCTGTACTACACTCATAGCATGTGATGTTGCGCATAGTTTAAGGAGCGAATCCTTAAAATAAGGAGACAAACATGGAAAGCAAAGTCAAATCAATGGGGCATCCTCTTCATCCGATGATGGTCAACTTTCCGCTTGGTCTACTGATTACAGCCGCAATTTTCGACATTGTTCGCCTGGTCACGAATAATGGCTACTGGTCGGAAATTGCTTTCTGGATGATTACAGCGGGTGTTATCGGGGGGCTGCTGGCGGCAGCAATTGGGACGATCGACTGGTTAGCCATTCCAGCGGGTACGCGCGCCAAAAAGGTTGGTTTAGTGCATGGAGGAGGCAATTACCTGATTCTCCTCTTCTTCATCGTGAGCTGGTTACTCCGCTTGAACGCAATTGGCAGCCCTTCCATCCTAGCATATACCCTTTCCTTTCTCGGTGCGGCCCTGCTAGGAATAACCGGCTGGCTCGGAGGAGAATTAACGCTGCGCATGGGTATCGGAGTTGACGAAGGGGCAAATTTAAATGCTCCCAGCTCGCTCTCAGGGCTGCCGGCCAGTCATCAAGTGACCAGCGCAGGTTCAGTGAGAGAGCAAGCTGCGAAGTAGGGAACTGATTTATCGCGTCCGTCCGACCCGATTGATAAATCGCCAACGGCTGGGTCGAAGCGACCGAAGACGATCCGGCCATTGGAGCCGTGGACCTTCGCCCCGGCGGGCAAAGCGGCGATGGCCATGATGCCTGCCAACAGCGCGACCGCCTTCAGCATGGTTACGGTGCGCCTCATAAAGGAGGCTCGTTGAGTCGTCATGAGCAGTACTCCTTAAAATATGGCGGTGAATGTACTTTAGCTAGAAAGGTTGGTTGCTTCCTCTCTTTCGAGCGAAGCGACCAACCTTTGATTGAAGTCTGCGACCACGCGCGTGTGTAATGGTGAGAATTTCACCACTGCGTGCCGATCTCTACACATGATCTCCGATGCTACTCCCAAATTACTTCCTTCCCTCCGTTGTCATACCAAACAGGTCATCCCAGTTAGCCGTAATAGACCTCATGGAGATTCCCATCACTGGTGGCAGCAATGACATGGCAAGTCGTATCATAGGCCGAGTAATAGGCTGCGATATCTATTACATTGGCAATGCTGACCAGAGAGGTCTGTCCAAAGACCTGCTGAGGAGTGTAGGAGTAGTCGTATAACTGTCCACTGGCATGCAGCACGATCACATGGCGCTCCCAGGTCTCGGTGGAGACGAAGGCTGCCACATTGACCAGGGGAGGCGAGAAGGTCGTCACAAGGTTGGTCGTAATCGATCCTCCTCCCAGGATTGCACCACTATAATGAACATCGTAGATATTGCCGCCCTTCATAGCGACAATCACGTCGCGGGAGTGGACCGAGAGGTCGAAGAAGCCAGCAATCGCGGCAACATCTGGGAGCGTAAATTGGGTGGCCAGGTTGCGCGCAGTGGGAGGAACCTGCGCACTCCAGGCGACCTCATGCAAGATGCTGTCTGCGCCGCCCACCGTGGCATGCCGCAAGCCGTCGTCGGAGGTAGAAAAGCCCGCCATGCCAATATGAGGGCCAGCAGTGGTCGTGAGCTGGAACACAGGACTCCGGACATGGATGCGCTGGGGGTTCGTGAAGTAGACCTCATGCAGCCGACCATCCTCTGTCGCGACGATCACATGCTGGAAGTTGTCGTCAGAGGTGAAAAAGCCGCTCAGGCTGGCAATGTGGTTGAATTGCGCGAGCCGCTGGGGTGAGGTGGGAGCGGTGGTTCTGTTCCAATGAATTTCATAGAGGGTGCCGTCGTTCGTAGCGACTACGACGTGCTGAGTACTATCGTTATCCGAGTAGTATCCCGCGACGCCGTAGAGACGGCCACTGATATGTGCAATGACGTGATGCTGAATGTTTGCCAGGACCGTCCCTGAGGCTCTGACGCGTTTTGAGTATCCGGCTGCAACGAGTTCACTGTGACTGAGGTTCTTGACATCATAGACGTAGCTCTTTGAACTGCTTACTGTGGTGTCTCGGAAGGAGGTAGACGATCCATCGAGTGTGGCAATGAGCTGGGGGGTCGGTTGATCCACTTCCCAACGCTCTACTTGCACCTGGGTTGTTCCTGGCACATTGTTCCACATGACCTGGATGGAGCCGTCCTGAACGATAAGGGAAACGCCTAATGCTTGATAGTGAGCAACATCCTCAGCGAATACCTGCGCGATGCGCTCCAAACCTGCTTTCGCCCCATTTTGAGCAGAGGCGCGAAACAAGGCATCTTGGATACTGTTCGCACTTGCCAGGATAGCGGTGCAGATGGAGAGATCGCGTGTGTCAAGAGCAATATCTGGATCCCGTCTTGAGAGTGGAATCGTCACCTGCAACTGTCCTCCGGTGATGGTGGCAGCGCGTGTACGATCCTGCTCATGTAGATCACTTACGGAGACAGGCGGAAGTTCCAATGCACCGCCTTGACTGATTTGGGTTTGAAGCCCCTGGCGCACAGAGTCATCGTTGGCGAACTCGGCCATCTGATAGAATACCGAGCAGATCACCCGATCTGGTAACGGATCGCTGCCCAGACGAGCCACCTGGATCCCTCCGACGTGATAGCCACTGCCAGACATACTATACTCCTTTCTTCTCGGGTCGGAATGAGTTCCGACCAAGCGACTAACATTCCTCGTCAGGACTTCCACTGTGCCAATCGAACCGGCACGTTCGATCGATGTTGTAATCCTGACACACGTAGAACCAGCCAACGAGCTTTCCGATACTATTCTTGAAGTCCATGAAGCGAAATGCCCTGGTTTTTCCCTCCTCCTCTCTGTTGCACCATAAGATGATGGTGCTCTGGAAGCTCGCCTCACTGTTCGGTCATTTCTCCCTCATCTTGCGCGTTTCCCACCTGTTCTGGTGCATGTGCCAGGCTCTCCTGGAGAAGTGCTGCCAGGGCAGAAATGTCGATGGCCAGCCGCTTTCCGGTGTGGGCATCTTCGATGGTTCCGCGAATAAGTTCGCCATGATCGCCCACCCAGATGTGTACCACGAGCGAGATATATCGACCGGCTGCCAGAGGTTGAGAGTTTGTGGTGTCTTCACTCAATTGGTCTACCCCTTCTCTGACTGGCAAACCTGCGCTGTATCTCCACCCCCTTAACCGTTCTCATTGTCCTCATTGTGCTCACATTGCACGTCCTTATTCTAGCCTACCCCGCTCAATTTTCTCTTAATATCTGCTTAATGCACATCCATCGGCGTAGATTGCTGGCTCAATTGCTGATAGAGGATGGTTGTTTCAGCAGCAGGGGCCAGGTGCAAGTCACGACGCAGATACCCCCTGCAGGTGAGGTAGGTCTGTTTGACATCTGCCAGACGCCCGGATGCTGCGTAGCAAGCCATGAGCAGACGATAGATATCTTCGCGGTAGCAATCAACAGCGAGTAGCACGCGATAGCACGCGATAGCAGGTTCCCATGTTCGCGCCTGGCTGTAATATGTGCCTAACTGCTCGAGCAAGTTGAGCCACCTATCTTGCAAGGCCATGCGAGAACTGGATGCCCACTCTTCATAGGGGTCGGCGAGATAGTCGCCGAGATAGCATGCACGAGCCTCCTCAAAAGCCTTTATAGCCTCAGCCGGCCTGCCAGCCTTGGCAGCATACAAGCCTCGCTCGTAGGCAGCGCGAAAAGCATCGACATCCAGTACGATCGAGAGGACCGGATTGAGAAGATACTGGTTGTGACGAAACAGCACCGTCTCATCGCTTCCACCAGGACCACAGCCACGGAGTGAACAGCGCAAGGTGTGGACAGCCACCTGAAGGTTGCGTGCGCCCGCCACAGCATCCATCTGTGGCCAGAAACATTCGACCAGTACCTCTGTCGAAGCCGCGAACCCTGGACTGGCCAGCAGATACTTGAGAAGAGACTGGCCACGACGGCTTCTGCAAGGAGGCACATCGCGGCCAGCACAACGGAGGTGGAATCTGCCAAGGCACATGATTTCCCAGTCACCGTGTCCAGGTGCCGCCAACCTGGTCACGGTAGGCGTTATGGAGAGGGAAGCTGGTACGATTCCTGGCCGTTCCAGGTGCGATATTTGCGCCTGCAAGAACTGGCGCAGCTCCATTACTTCTTCTTCCAGGCGGGAGATCCGCTCAAGGAGACTCTTGAGCGAGGTCTGGCAGATCTCTGTGTCCATTGTTTCCCTCGTAATGATCTCAGCAACGACCAGGCGATACAGATATCTTGAGAGAGTGGTATTTCGACGTACTTTGGCTATTCTTGGAACCAAAAAGAGCATGAGTTGTGCTTACAGGGCAAATTCCTCACTCCCTGAGTGAATCGAAGCACATTTCTAGCGGCATGCTTACTTCTCTTTACCCAGGTATGTTGCTCACAAATTCCCTACATAGTGTAGCGTTTGTGTATGAATTGAACCTGTGAATAGGCTTAACTGAATCTGAGAGTTTGAAGTAGAGGGTCACAATTATGTGAGATTTAACACATGGCCAGGAAAACGCTTATCATGAGATTTCCACACTTTCTTTATGAGGTCAAAATAGGAACTGGTTGACACCATAAGGGGAGCCTCCTATGATGACTTCGCTTCGAAATTCCCGCTTGCCACCACAAGTTACTATTTCAGAGTAGTAAAACATGATACGAATCGAGATTACATATACTCCACGCAAAACTATTGACATCTCACCCCCAATCATGCTATATTTCCAGTACGTACTAATATTCCATTACGTACTGTTTTACTGGCACATGCGAGAAAGGAACATGATGTGAACGCGTTGAGTAGTAGAGATGACCTGGATACTGTTCCGGTGCTGCCGGATGATGTGCCTGTGACTATGCCCGAACTGCCTGCCAGGCTGATGATTACCTCATTTGAGCAGTTCAAGGCTATCAGCGAGCCGGTGCGCTCGCGTATCCTGGGCGTTATCCAAAACCAGCCCGCTACTGCCAAGCAGCTGGCCGACAGGCTGGGAGCAACGCCCGGCGCAATTGGGCATCATTTGCACGTGCTCGAAGAAGCTGGACTGGCTAAGATCGTCGCCAGGAGACTGGTGCGTGGCATCGTCGCCAACTACTACACGCGCACGGCGCGTATCTTCAAATATGACCTTCCAAAGGATGTGACAGGCGGCGAGGGAGTCTCCCTTGAGATCATGAACAAGGCGCGTGATGAAATGGCGGAAGCGGAGGCAACCATTGACGATGATCCGTATCGCGGTGATGGCTTCGCGCACATTCGTCTTTCACCGGATCGTGCCCGTTACTATTCAGAACGTCTTCATGCTTTGATTGATGATGTGCTGAGCGAGACGCCCGACCCTGACGGCAGCGTCTATGGCATCTTTGTAGCCATGTTCATGTCTCCGCCCTATATGCAAGGTCCCAGCACAACATCCTCAAGCGATGCAGTTTGATTGCCTGGACAAGGAGTCTACGATGCAAAAGAACACGCGGATGGCAAAGGCGCCCGGTAGCAGGCTCAACAGCGATTTCTGGAAATACTGGACGGGCCAGACCATCTCAAATCTTGGTAGTTCGGTTACATTGTTCGCCCTACCCTTGCTGGTCTACAAGTTAACCGGTTCCGCCATCAACCTGGGCATCTCCGGCGCGGCCAACTTCCTGCCCTATTTGCTCTTCGGGCTGATTCTGGGCGCGTGGACGGACAGGGTAGATCGCAAGCGCATGATGATTTTCACCGATATCGCGCGCGCTGTGATTGTGGCAACCATCCCACTGCTGGCGGTGCTGGGCGCGCTCCCTGTCTGGTGGCTTTATATAGTGGGCTTCGTTCACTCGACGCTGACCATCTGCTTTGAAGCAGGACAATTTGCGGCCATACCCAGCCTGGTCAATCAAGATGACCTTGTAACCGCCAACGGGCGCATCCAGGCCAGCTACTCTGCTGCTCAGATCGCGGGCCCACTGCTGGCAGGACTGCTGGTAGCCGTCGTGGCGCTTCCATTGCTCATGCTGATTGACTCCCTGTCGTTCCTCGTCTCGTCGCTCTCGATTGGCCTCATTCGCATCAGCTTCAATGAGAGGACAGGCGAGCGTCGAGCAAGGACCAGCATTCGCTCTGACGTTGTTGAAGGATTGCGTTACGTGTTGGGCCACCCGGTGCTGCGCAATATCTCGATCATGATGGCGCTGGTCAACTTCGTGAGCAGCGCAGCTTACCCTCAGCTTGTGCTATTCGCGAAAGTGCGGCTCGCCGCAAGCGATGTCCAGGTGAGCCTGCTATTTTCGGCGGCAAGCCTTGGCGTGGTGCTTATGGGTCTGCTGGCCGGACCACTGCGCAAGCGCTGGTCGTTCAGCAAGGTGGCATTAGGCGCGCTGATGCTGGAAGGTCTGCTAAGCGTTGCCTTTTCGCTGATGCGCTTGTACTGGATCGCGGCCATCCTCTGGTTGCTCGCGGGCGGCTTAGGCATTCTCTTTAACATCAATACGAGCAGCCTGCGGCAGGCCATCGTCCCGAATCACATGCTGGGCCGCGTGATAAGTATCGCCAGCGTGCTCGCCTGGTCTGCTATTCCTCTGGGCAGTTTACTTGGCGGTTTTTTCGTTTCCTGGACGCACAACGTCGCCCTGGTCTTCGGCATAACCGGTGCGCTATCATTCCTGATCTCATTCTGCTTTTCTTTCACCGCGCTTGGGCATGCCGACCGGTACATTCCGAAAAAGAAGGAAGAAGTGCCTGCCACTCTTCCCAAAGTTGAGGAGTCTTTTAGAGATTCAGAATCAATTCAACGGTATGATGCGTAGCATCTTCAAAGATGTGCATGTCATCTACCATGTTCTTGATCAGGAACAGGCCCCACCCGCGCGGCGATTGCAGTCCGGCAAGCTTGGCCTCTAAATCCGGTTCAATCGTATCGTCAGGGAGTAGACGCGTGCCTCCATGGTCAACAATGCGCACCGAGAGCCTTTCCTGGGAAACCAGTACTGTAATATCAACAGGCTTCTCTGGCAGATAATGGTTGCCGTGTTCCATCGCGTTCATCGTTGCTTCCGCCACAGCAGTTTTCAATTGCTCCAGGCGTTCCTGGGAGAGATGGAGTGGCTGAACGGCTTGAACCACCCGCTGCATAGCCAGGCGCTCGTTTCCCGGTTCGCTGGGGATCGTCCATTCGTCCAGCATGAGCCAGGTGTGCTTATTCGTGTTCGCTTCTTCCTCAGTCATAGGTATCGTATCCGTATGAATTGCTGGCCCGGTAGCGGCGCTTTCACGTATATCGTACGTTTCAACCCGCTGCAAGCTCACCATGGTCACATCGTCTTCCTGTTCCCACCCGGGACCCGTAAACCCATCGAGTTTGCTTAACATGTAATCGATCACCGGCGTATTGTCAGGATGTTCCTCTACCAGGGTCATCAGGCGTGGAAAACCAAACATATCGCGTTTTGAGTTGTGGGCTTCCACCAGTCCATCGCTATAAAAGAGAATGCTATCGCCAGGAGCTAAGTTTGCTTCCTTCTCTTCATAGGACATATCCGGCATCAGGCCCAGGGGCATGCCGGTTGCTACTAGTTCGGACGCGCGGCCATTGTGATTCAGGTAGGGCAAATCGTGACCGGCATTGGCGTAAATCAGCCGTCCGCTTGCCGTATCAAGTATAGCATACAGGCAGGTCACGAACATTCTGGAAGGAATATCCTGGTAAAGAAGATTATTCACTTGTTTCAAGACAGCCCCGGGTGAGCTTTCCCCATGCGCGACAGAACGCAGCATGCTGCGCGTGGAGGCCATGACCAGTGCCGCAGGAATCCCTTTATCTGTTACATCACCAATGATGATGCCGAGGCGGCCATCCTCAAAGGAGAGGAAGTCGTAAAAATCGCCACCTACTTCGCGCGCGGGCTTATAGTATGCCGCCAACTGCCAGCCCGGAAAGTTGGGTAGATCTTTGGGTAGCAGCGTGCGCTGGATCGATCGCGCGACATGTAGTTCCTGATTGAGGCGCTCGCGTTCCCGTATTGCCCCCTGTTGCTCGCGTATCATCTGCGCAACGCGCAGGGCTGGCGCAGCCTGTGTAGCCAGAGTGCTCAGCAGCCCGCGGTCGTCGGATGAATATTGCTGATCGCTCAAACGCGGCCCCAGCGCCAGGAGACCCACAAGCTCGCCCTGGCTGACCAGGGGAACCACCAGTTTGACACCCTGTCCTTTCAGAATTTTGAGAGCAGGCGAATCCAACTGGAGCGTATCGACCTCCACGGCGCCAGAGGCTCCCAGGAAGTACGCGACAATCGGGTCATTGGGAGCAATCTCGAAGGTGGCATGTGCATCATACTGGAGTTCGCTCGCATTGCACGGAGGTTTGACCTGTATGTCACGGTTGCTTGACCAGGACCACCTGTCGCGAATATGTCGTAATAGTGCCGGTATACTAGCCATATGTACTGCTCCATCCCAAATTGCTATCTATCGAAAAATGTTTGCATACTATCCCCTGGGTGTGACCGTGGACCCGATAAAGCGGGCCCCAACGTTATCACACTCGCCAATTGCTGGAAGAAACCGTGTTTTTGATGCTTCTGCTGCTTTGTCCTCTGCTGGCTGGAACAACCACAATGCAACCCCGGTTGGCTGCATCGTTTCCTGGATGACGACTACCAACTGCTCGCTTAGCTCGTTCAAGTCGGTTTCGTTGCTTAACGTCGCGCTGAAAGCTTCCAGCGTTTTAACGGCATCGTACTTGCTGCGGTAGAAACGGCGATCAATACCTTGCTGAATATTGTGGCGCAGCGGCTGAAACAAAGCCGCTATAGTGAGCGTAGAGATGACAATTGATACATCGGAATTGGATGCCTGGCCGATGAACCTTGACGCAACAATTTGAAGGGCAGCCACCAGTCCGAAGTAGATCAAGGCCAGCACCGCTGTGAGCGATGTGTAGTGCAGTGTACGCTTGATGATCAGATCAATATCCCACAACAACCAGCGCCCGGATAAGCGTGTGCTAGAACGAGTATTGGTGGGCAGGTCAGGGGAT
>JBGQJX010000133.1:0-9617 GCA_041499255.1 Ktedonobacteraceae bacterium
CGGATCCCGATTGGCCTGTAATAGCGATAAACTCGCCATGTTGCACCTGCAAATGCACATCCTGCAGAACGAGAAGCCTGCCATCGGGTATGCTGTACGCCTTGCTCAGGTTTTCCACTCGTAAGATCGTCGCGGTCTGCTCTTCTTTCATACGCTTCCTCATATATTACTCAGCTATTACTCAGCGCGCAATACGTCGGCTACCTGTAACCGGCTCAACGTTCGCAGGGCGGGGATGGCCGCGCATGCGGCCACCAGCACCATCAGAAGCACAGCGCCGAGCGCCACCAGCGGCGCGGGAAAGATATTCTGGGTAGTGTGTTGGATATTCAATATCCACAGGGAGAGCAGCACGCCTGGAACAGTCCCTAATATGGCCAGGATCAGCCCTTCCTGAAGAAAGAGGCGCTGTATGGCCCACGGCCGCCAGCCCACCGCCTGTAGGAGTCCGACCTCTTTCTGCCGCTCTCTTACTTGTAACAGCAGTAAGTCAGCAACACTGAGGAAGGTCAACACCACCGCAATTACGCACCCGGCTATCTGGGGCACTGCCGTTTGCAGCAGCACATAATCACCCAGTAATGTTCCTTGCAGCGCCTGGTGGAACGCGAGCACACCATTAAACATTAGCACCAGGAGGGACGCGGAAAGGAAAAGGCTCACGATGGTAACAAGGGTGCGTGTTCGAGAACGACCCATGTTGCGCAGTACCAGTGTCCCGATGGGCATGAACAAAGTTCCGAAGCGCGACCCCAACAATTTACTCTTGCCTGTGCTCACAGTAGAACCTGCGCGCAAAAGTTCAGCAGGGTGCATATGCCAGAGTTGCCACAGCGGGTGAATGACGCTGATGAGCGCAAATAGCAGCATAACGGGAATAGTCCAGATCACCACCAGCCACAGCGGCGTCGCTTCCAGGAGAGTAGCAATCAGCAGTGCCAGGCCCAGCCCAACAATACCGCCTCCGATGGCCAGGAGCAGTGCCTGCGCCAGGAACAGACGTATGGGCTGCCACGGTCGCCAGCCAAGCACGCTCAGTACCGCAAAGTCCCTGCGTTGTGAACTCACCAGCGCGCTAAACGCCACCGCTAGATAGCCCAGACACACCGCCAGTACCGCGCCTAACAGGAGCAGCCGCGTAGAGCCAAGTTGATTCAGGTAAACCAGTCCCACACCGATGTGAATCCAGCGTTCGTCTACCCAACCAATGGGCGCAATCGCTTGTGTCGATCCCTGAAATCCTACTGGTATTCCTGGCACATAAACCTGTGTTAGCTGGGGTGAGGAGCCAAGTGTTACCACCACTTGCAAGCCGGTTTGCTGGTGAATCTCTTGCGCCACCTGTTGAATATGCTTCCAGCTCTCCTGGCTGGGAGTGACGACACCCGCGACGCGCACGCGAATAGCGCTGATGCAATGATCGCCGACAAGCTCCCTGGCGGCAGCTATAGTCGTGAGCGCCAGCGGCGGCTGCACGATAAAACCGGCCGGATTGGTAGTCGGTATTAACACTGTTGGTTTGACGGGATGCCCACGCGCATCATAGCGCGCGACAACAGGCGGGACGGTATAGGTATTTTCGGGCAGCCAATTGAGCGGATTGTTTATTTGCGCCGCCAGGCCATTGTCGGTGAACTCCCCAACCGCTTCATAATCGTAGAAGACATCTGGCCCGCTCTGGCTTATCGAATTTGCATTCTTAACTGTCTGTAGGGAAGTGAGATCACGGAACGTTCCCTCCGCCTCTAGCGTCCCTTTCGGCACGAGTTGATAGGCCGGGCTGCCGTCAGGCGCTGTTGCAAGTTTATAGCTTAAACCAGCAGGGGTAGATGCCGAGTCAAAATCCAGGCCATAGGTAGCCACAATGCCCTGTTTGGACGAGGAGACAATATGCTGCCAGCTGTGATCATTCCATATGAGGCTGGCTCCGGAAAATCGTTGGGGATCATTTTGCACCAGGGGCACCGCGCCATGAAAAATGACCTGCTTGTCAGTTCGCTGTTGCAGGTAAGGAATCCCTCCCTTAGCTTTTATCTGCTCGGGAGTCATCGTACCATGATAGAGCAGTGTTAATGTCAAGTGAAGCGCAATCTGACCGGGAAGCTTGCGGTGAATAAGCATGGGTATTGCGTCGTATGGAAGGCTCTTGTGCAGAACAGGATCGTAGACCGGATTGCCTGGAATGCGCTTGTCGAGATGGACGGCATCCTGCTCTGTCAGCATACGTCCGCTGCGAACACTCTTATCGAGGTGAACGAGCTGGTTTTCTGCCTGCGGATCAATGCCTGCCAGCAGAAATGTGCCCGTGGCTGGTGTATCCAGTGGTCCTAAGAGGGTATCCTGCGTTTCATTTAAGACCATACTGAGCTGTCCACCAAGTGCCTGCAATACATCAGGAAGTTGCTGACTCGTAGTATCAGTGACCGGGCTGGTATCACTTCCAGAAGTGATATAAACAACATCTGTCTCCTGCAATTCGACGATCTGTCGCTGCCCATTGAAAGCGGTGAGAACCCAGTCTAATTGGTAGTAACCACTTGGGAAGCCAGGGAGAGTGAAATAGAGCTCTGGCGTGGGCATGCGGATATACCCCACGTAGGCGATGGGAGCGGCAATTTCGATGCCTGGCAGTTGCTTGATCTGCTCGTATTGCTGCACGCTGATCCCGCCGCCGTGGCCCGCGAGCAGGTCCGCGGCAACCCTTTGATCGGCGGGTACCTTTGCCTGTGGCGGCAAGACCACCAGGTCATAGGTTGGTCGCCAGTTCTGGCTGATGATTTGGTTCGCACGCACAAGCGTCGTCTGCGTCGTCGCACTCGAGAGGATCAGCGCGCACGCCGCCAGCAGGAAACCACTGCTGGCAAGAGCGCTCTTCCCAGGCTGTCGCCGGAGCATCTGAAAGACGTATTGCCACATTGCTCAACCTATCTTTGCTTGCACACGAAAGCATTTATCAGGGGGCGGCTTGATGCTTTCTTTAGTATAGACGGGTGATGGGGGAAAAGCAAGACATCGGTTGTAACAGGCTAATTGGCTCACCGTGGAAGAACCTTCATTTCGGGCATACCAGGGCCATAGCCTCCTTCTGCCAGCTCTTGCTCGAGCTCTTGCAAGTAGAGACGCAAAAAGGCTATGCGGCGCACTGCCATTGCCCGCCCCGTTGCAGTAGTCATAATCTCTGGCACCTTCAAGAGTTTCGTGTAGAAGCGGTCGAGCAGATAGTGCTTCGCATCCGGAACTCGCCCCGTCGCGAAAGGGTCATCGGGATGGTATGTCCTGGTCTTGGGCCACCGCCGCCTCCCCACGGCCATGGCCCAGCGCATTACTCCGCTCGCTCCAAGGCTGTCCAATCGATCCGCATCATAGAGCACGCGGGCCTCCAGGGTCTCAGGAGGGATACCGCGACGATAGTTATGGGCGAGAATTGCGTGGAGAATCGCGTTCAGGGTATCGGGAGGAAGGTCATAGGGAGCTAATAGTTCGGTAGCAAGCACAGCGGAGCGTTCCGCGTGTAACCGGGTAGGACCGCCGGTTGTGCGTCCAAGATCGTGGAGCAAAGCTGACATGCCCACGATAAAGCCATCGGCCTGTTCCTGCTCGGCCAGGCGCAAGGCGAGATGATAGACGCGGTAGACATGCTCCCAACCATGGGCAAGGTCATTGAAATTGGCGAAACGCGCCTGCGCCTCCGTCGCGACCGCTGCCAGCATATAGATGGCTTGTTCTGTCATCTCCATGGCAAAGGACCTCCCTTTGTTCGTGCATATTGTGGGTATTGACAACTTTTCCACTAAAAGGCAGGTGTTCGTACAGTTCTCAATGGGATTTACCTTTACGGCGAGCTAACGCCTCTCCTGAAGGCCTTCCTTCGATGAAACGCCAGAGCAATGCCTGTAATGCTGGCAGCGATTGATCTTCCAGCACGCCAGCCATGAATTGATACATGGCATTTTCAACGTGTTGGACCTGGTTAGCCATCTCCTGCCCTTTCTGGGTGAGAGAGAGGGTGACCATACGACCATCCGTGGGAGAGGGCGTTCGTTCGACAAGCCCTGCCTGGACAAGCCCATTGACGAGGCGGCTGGGGCTGCCGATCTCACAGACAAGCAGTTCGCCAAGCGCGACCAGGGAGAGCGGTTGACGATCTTGCAAGATGCGCAGGACCTCTGCCTGTGATGGCGTCAAATCGAGAGGACGGAGCGCCTCAGCGAACATGCGGTTCCCTTCACGTTGTACGGCCAGCATGAGATAGCGTATCTCTTCAACCGGTTGCACTACTTTTACTTCGCTTTCTAAGGATTTTCTATGTTATGGTTTTTATTATAGATCAGCAAGTGAGCGACTACAATGACCGGGCGACCACGAGGGATCGGGTTTGGACACCCATGGACGTTTCACGGGCGACCACGAGGGTCGCCCCTACTGCGAATGGGACGATTCAGCAACTTCTTTTCTTGTTGCCAGCCGCCGGGCTGCTTCCGGGTCGTGGCTGGGGAGGTAGATGGTGGGGGTGGTTTGGGTGTATGCGAGTATGCGCTGCAATGTCTGGCGAGCAAGAGCCTCGCTTGCTGCGACACCATCTATTGTTTGGGAGAGCATTAATTGTTGGGTGTATGATGTATCGCCGGCGAAAAAGATAGTTTTTTCGTCTTCGTGTACGATTACGGAGAGATGTCCGAGTGTGTGTCCTGGCGTGGGTACGAGATGTACGTCACCCGCTGTGGTCAGGGCGTGGCTGGTGGGAAATGGTCCGTGTGGCTGGGAAGTAAAATCGATCAAGGTTGGCGCGAACCATGTGGGCCAGTGCTGGGGTAGAAAGCCTCCGAGTTGGCCACGGAAACCGGAGGCGTTCTGGTACTCGGTGCGAGAGACGAGTATCTCTGCTTTGGGGAAGTGATGCAGCCCGCCGGCATGATCGGTGTGCAGGTGCGTCATGACGACCCGGCGTACATCGTTGGGGTTGATACCGAGGGCGCGAAGCTGCGGCCCCACTTCCTCTTCTGGGCGTACCCACTCGCGCACGCCCACTCTGTAGTAGGGATGCCACCAGGGGAAATAGCCTGGTTTTGTGGCACGGGCAGTCTCGCCCGTGTCAATGACGATGACCCCTTCCGGGTGTTCGATGACCCATACGTAGATGGGCAAAGGCTCTGTCCATGTCCTGTCGAATAATGTGTTGATGGTTCGACGAAAGCCGTGACCTACTCCCTGGCGCTGGCGTTCTTTGATGGCGACTGTGCCTGTCTGGATGGCGTGAATGCGCATTGTATGTTGCTCCTGTTCTGAATAGTTAGATGACATAACATTGATGATACGTCATCGATGTTATGTCATTAATGATACGTCATTAAATTTATTTTGTCAAGGGCTATGATCAGATACCCACATATAACTTGCTTTTGTGATGCTTGATTCGCCATGGTAAAACATGTCAGAAGATGTCATGAAAGAGGGATATGCTTTATGGGGAAACAAACATCACGCTCACAAAATTGCTTAAGAAGCTCGTAAGGAGGCATCTTTTATGCGTATTGGCGTCAATCTTGGGCCTACGGGAGATTGGCCGGCTATGCTGGCGGCTGCGCAAACCGCCGACAGCAGTGGATTTGATACTATTGGTTTTCTGGATCACTATCATGCGCCCAAACTTGAATGGCCGTATATCTGTGGCTGGTCAGCTTATGGCGCGCTGGCTATGGCGACGTCTCGCATTCACCTGGCGCCGATGGTGATTGACCGGTTGAATTACTTGCCGGGAGTGCTGGCCAAGGAGGCTGCGACCCTGGCGATTTTGAGCGGGGGACGCTTCGAACTGGGAATCGGGGCAGGAGATTTCTTTGAAGAGGCTCGGGCATGGGGACTGACTGTTCCAGATGCTCCGGCGCGCATTACTGGACTGAAGGAGACTGTGATGGTGCTGCGGCGCATCTGGAATGGCGAGCAGGTGAACTTTGAGGGCGAGCAGATTCACCTAACCGGCGCCGCCTCGACGCCTGTTCCGCCAACACCACCACGCGTGGTGGTTGGCGCCGGAGGGTCACGGCGGTTGATCCGCAGCGCGGTCGAGTATGCTGACGAAATCAACGTATATGCCGACGAGGAATTGATGCGCTTCGCACAACAAGAGATAGAGGCATCACAAAGAGACGTTTCGTTGTCGGTGTTTGTGTGGGATTGGATGGAGGATATTGCCGACAAGTTGGCTGTTTGGGAGCAGATGGGTGTTGAGCGTACGTTTGTTACGTTCTGGCATCCTTTTGATGCTTTGGAGCGGGCGGTTGAGTGGTTGTGAATATGGTATACAATATTACATCAGGGTGAATTGTTGCGGAAAGATATGGGTAAATTACGCGTAACGAAAGGGAGCACGTTTTATGCACCTGCGTGGTATTGGGTACGCCTTTGCGGCTTCGCTGATGTTTGGACTGGGGGCGGTGCTGGCAAAGCTTGTGGGCGGGGAGATCGATGCGACGATCGTTGCTTTCCTGGATCTTGCCGTTGGTGGTTTGCTGGTTGCAGGCGTACTGCTGCTCACTGGTGCGCCTCTCTTAAAAACGCTGCGTGTGCTCAAGCGGGCAGATTGGATCAATCTCTTGCTACTTTCCTTCGTCGGGACAACACTGCCACTGCTTCTGATTGTCGGCGGCTTCGCGCGGACGAGCGCGCTCGAGGGAGGATTCATCCTGCAACTCAACGGCGTTGCCGCGCTGATCTTCGCGGTGCTCCTGCTGGGAGAACGCTTTCGTCTGAAACAGAGCTTTGGCATCTTACTGCTGCTGGTTGGCAGTATACTGGTGGTTTTCAAAGGGGAGCAAGGAGTGTCATGGGGAAGTGGAGGCATAGGGGACCTGATGATCCTGATCGGTGCGATTGGCCTGGGCTTTGGCTTCATCCCTGCGAAACGTCTCTCCCAGCGTGTGGATACGCTGCCGCTGACGGCCTGGCGCTTGCTGTTGGGAGCCTGCACTCTCCTGCCCGTGGTGGCTTTCGAGCTACTCTTTGCGGCTCACTCACTGCTCTGGCAACCCACTCTCACTACTTTGTGGGCCCTCCCTCTCTATATTGTGACCAACTTTTGTCTCGGCTATCTCAGCCAGCAAGAGGGGCTGCGCCTGCTCAAGGCGTGGGAAATGGCAGCGATTATGCAAACGATACCGCTTTTCTCTACGATGTTTGCGCTGCTTTTACTACACAATACTTTGACCATTGTGCAGGTGGCCGGCGGATTGATGGCTTTGTTGGGGGGAATTGTCGTCTCATTGAGCAGTGAGAAGCCAGCACAACCAATACAGGCTCCTCCGGCAGAAGTGATGCCTTTGCAGGAAGAGCCTGGGAAGGTTTTAGACTGAATGCTTTTGACCCCCATAATAAACTTTAATGATCTCCGTGAAAGAAACTAAAACGCCATGAATTCTCGAGACGAAATGCCAGCTCTGGAAAAGCATCTTCAACATGATGGGAGTAGTTGCTGTTGCAACGTTTCTGCTAACCAGACTTCATACTCTTCCGGTGACCATCCATCCCCCCCGACTAATTCCTGGTAGATGGCCGGCTGCGTCAAGGCGTAGAAGAGCGCAACGGCGCGCGAAGGGCTCAGATCTGAACGAAGTTGCTCAGCCATACCACTGATAAAATGTGTTAAGAACGTACGTCTCCCCTGCAATGCGGTGGAGAGCTCTACAGCCGCATCAGGATCAGCGGCAGCCGCTGCCTGGTAGATCGCCATCATTGCACCGCTAGTTTCCCACTGACGACGAGTGGCGTATGCAGCCAATTCCAGGCGGCGTTTGGGGTCGGGGTGTTCCATGGCTTGCTGATAAATATCACGTTGCCCGGACTCCTGATGCCACCTCTCACGGATGGCCTGCAGAATACCCCGTTTATTGCGGAACACCGCATAGACGGTACTCACGGCTACTCCCGCTCTGGCACTGATCGCCTCGATGGTGGTCGCCATATAGCCCTGCGCTAAAAAGAGTTCACAGGCTGCATCGACAATCAGCTCTCGCGTGGCCAAAGCTTGACGCTGGCGGTGGGTGAGTGTACCCTTGACTTTCTCCATGTTCTTAGTATATCATATAGTTATTCAATAGAGTTGAACTACAGTCAATGGAGTAAAACTATGACAACCGAAACGAACAAAGCCCTCACCCGGCAATTTATGGAGCGTGCCTTCAATGAAGGGGATCTCACCATCATCGATGAGGCTCTGGCTCCCGAGGGGATTGACCACCAGGAACCCCTGGGAACGAACTTTGCCACGCACCTCAAAGCGGTGATCACCATGCTGCGCAGTGCCTTTCCCGATCTGCACTTCGAGATTCACGACATGCTCGCAGAAGGGGAACTCGTCGCATTCCGCTCCACCATGACCGGGACGCATCGCGGTCCTTTTCAGGGTCTCCCCCCCACAGGCAAGCAGATATCCGTCGCGCATATGCACTTTGTGCGCTACGTCGATGGGAAGACGTCTGATTTATGGCATGTCTGGGATATTGCTGGTCTGATGCGTCAACTTGGAACTGCTGCTGCACCACGTCCACAAGCAGTCTGAACGATGTTACCTCTCCTCGAGGGGACAAAAGCCGTGAAAGCATTTCTGGCCGAAGGGGCGGTAAAGTGTATTCATCTGGAAAGCGGAAAATCCAGCGGGGGCCGATAAATCGGCCCCTACGGTTGGCCAGATTCACAGAACGTCCTTTGTGGAAGTCCCGTCCTTGTAAGGCGGGGAGGAAAGAAAGCTGCCCGCAGGCAGGAAATACCGTGCCTACTGACAGCTTTCATCGGCTTTGCACATAATGTAGATTGGGAGTGCAGTATCAAGCAAGCTCAGCAGCCTTGCTACTCTATCACTTTCTGTTTCTTTCCTCCTTATTTATTCCTCTGGTACGTCCTCTAATAACTGCGATGGGGGCACGCCTAGCGCATGTGCTAAGCGGTTAATTGTCGTCGTAGTGACTTCTGCAAAGGGATCACGAAAGAGCCGACGCACGGTGCTATAGGCTACCTCAGACTTGATGTGTAGCTTCGTCATCGATATGCCTTGTGCTTTGGCGACTTCTTTCACTCGTAACCGCAATCTCATGAGTGAAGCATACACCGTTCCCTGTCTTGACGGTAGTCAGTGTCTAGTAGTATTGTTAAAAAAACAATACTATAGAAACGCTGCTATAGTAACAGTATCGGCAAGGAAGGGAAGGTATGACAATGACATATATGCAGAGACTCAGGGAAGAGCACTTCACGCCTGGGGTTATCGTTGTGTATACACTCAGACCAGATCAGAGGCCACGTCATCCAGAGAAAGAATGGCGTGGGAAGGTAGTGTGCTATTACAGAGACTTACATAGGGCAATGGTTGTGTCACTTGAGGAAGGGTATGAAGAGTGTGAAGATGATGTGTGGCTTGAGCAGGTTGTGAGGATTGAACAGAGTGTGGAGTGAACCCCTATTACCCAAGCCTCCACTTCGAGTGTATTAACCGTGAAGCATCTCTTTGGTCTGTGCGAATCGGACTACATTATCGAGCGGTAGGCGCATGGATAGATGATACTATTTGGTGGGACTTTATCGGAACCCATGAGGAATACAATCACCTCCTATAACCTTTCGAGGAA
>JBGQJX010000134.1:0-9557 GCA_041499255.1 Ktedonobacteraceae bacterium
GCAATTCCATATGCGCTTCCCAGTAAGATTGCACGGTACCCACATCTTGCCAGTACCCGGTAAAGGGATAGGCATAGACACGCTCGCCTCGTGCTAACATTGCCGGGATAATGTCGTGGCCAAAGTCATGCTTTGTAGGAGTAACGCCTGTCTCAGCAGGTCGCGCATCTCCTATAAGGATGCGAGTTAGCGTGTCGCGACTGAAAACATAGATGCCCATCGAACCCAGGGTGCCACGTGGCTCTTTAGGCTTCTCCTCAAACGAGTTCACTCGCCCTTCGGCATCAGTTTCCAGAATACCAAAGCGGTGTCCTTCCTCGATTGGCACGATCACTGCACCTAGCGTGGCATCGGCGCTGCGCTGCTGATGGAATGCGATCATCGGCCCATAATCCATGCGATAGATATGGTCACCGGCAAGGATGAGGACATAGTCATAGCGGGCTTCCATAATGAAGTCCAGATTCTGGTAGACTGCATCAGCGGTGCCCTGGTACCAATCCGACTCCTGATGCCCTATATATGGCTGCAACATGTGAATGCCGCCCTTCTGCCGGTCCAGATCCCAGGGTTTGCCAATACCTATATGATCATGCAGCGAGTGGGGACGATATTGTGTCAGCACTGCGATATCAGTAATTCCCGAGTTGACGCAATTGCTCAAGGCGAAATCAATGATGCGATACTTACCGGCAAACGGAACTGCAGGCTTGGCACGCTTTTGTGAGAGAAGACTCAACCGCTCTCCCTGACCTCCGGCTAGAATGACTGCTAACACCTTACTCATAGAACAGCTCGTCCTTTCTGTAAAGAGTCCGTATCACCTCACATCACTGAGGTACAGTTCATTATATCCTTTTTGTGTCAGTGCTGCTCTCTCCAAAAATGGACATGTATCGTCGATCATGCCAAGAAAGTGCTTCGAGTTCTGGCTCTACGAGGCGTTGAAATGGTACGATAATACATGACCATTTCTGCGGGGCTTCCGCCATCTTGCGAAAGCCTACTTCCTCGGAACGAAAGAGGGTAGTATGACACAAAACACGCGCTTAAAGATTCTGATGGTCGCTACAGAGGTGGCTCCTTTTGCCAAGGAAGGAGGGGTAGCCGACGTCATAGGGAGCTTGCCCAAAGAACTGGCCGCTTTGGGGCACGAGGTGCGCATCTTTCTGCCCCGCTACGGGAGTATTAATCCCACCCAATGGGCGCTCAGGCACACGGGAGTCGTGCGCATGCTCTCCATAGCAGGGTTCGACCGACCCGTCTCTATCTGGCAGACCAGGCTCCCCGATTCATCAGTCACCGTTTACCTGCTCGACAATGAGGAATTCTTTGGTCGACATCAGAACATCTACCTTGGTATGGATCAGCGTGACGAGCAGCGGCGTTTCCTCCTATTTTGCCGAGGTCTGCTCGAAGCGCTGCCGCAGCTTTCGTTTACTCCCGACATCATCCACCTCAACGATTGGCAAACGGCACCCTGCGCTGCCTACCTGCGTACTACCCATCGCTATCTCCTGGGACAAGGAGCGGCCCGCATCATCTATACCATACATAATCTGCAATACCAGGGTCGCTGGGATCCTTCTATCCTGTACGAGGTCGGACTTGATCCTGCAAGCGTATTTACTGCCAACGGCCTGGAGTTCTGGGGTGATGTAAATTGGATGAAAGCTGGCATCATGTACGCTGATGTGGTGACAACCGTCTCGCGCCGTTACGCCGAGGAAATCCAGACGCTGGACTATGGCTGGGGCCTCGATGAGGTACTCTTCCAGCGCCATCCGCGTATCTTCGGCATTCCCAATGGACTAGATTGGGACACCTGGAATCCCGCAACAGATAACAATCTGGCAGCGCAGTATTCCACTACGGAAGCAGTAGCGGCCAAAGTGCGCAACCGCACAGCGCTACGGCAGGAGTTCAAACTGCCGGATGACCCGGACCTACCCGTAGTGGGTATCGTCAGTCGGCTCGTGGATCAAAAGGGTTTCGATCTCATTGCCGAAATCGCCGATGAGCTGCGAGAGTTGGCACTACAACTCGTGGTGCTGGGCACTGGCCATCCACACTACGAGCAAATGTTCCGGAACCTTGTCACCAGTACCAGCAATATTCGAGTGCAATTTGGCTTCGATGTCGCCCTCTCCCACCGCATCTATGCAGGCTCTGATTTCTTTTTGATGCCGAGCGCGTTCGAACCGGGTGGACTGGGACAGTTGATTGCATTACGTTATGGCACGCTGCCTATCGTCCATGCAACAGGTGGTTTGGCCGACACGGTGATTGATATAGATACCTACCCCGGCACCGGTAATGGGTTCAGCTTCACCGCATATGAGGCTTCCGACCTGCTTGATGCACTACACCGTGCGTTACGCCTTTATGCAAAGCGCGACCACTGGCCGGCTCTCATCGCGCGTGCAATGGCTTACGATTCGCGCTGGTCTGCCAGTGCTCATGCATATAGCAAATTGTATCGGAGCGTGTTACACCTGCCGCCTACATAAGGAAATCTTCTTTTAGGGGAAGGTCTTAAATAGGTCACGCAGATCAGTGGCATGAGCCGCGTCACCTAAAAAGGGGGCCACCCCAAAAATCTCCTCCAGTGTGCGTAGCGTTGAGCTATGTGTATATCGAATCGTATTCGAGTAGCCTCCACCTTTCGCGTCAGAAGAAAGCACGATCATTCCGATTGGGCCATCCCCATCGCTCTCATCCCATGTGATGAAGACGATACCTCCATTCTTGTACGCCTGTGAGTTGAGAATTGCCGGAAGGTTCTGAGCCAGCCAGCTATCACCTTGCTTTACAGAATCATTGAGGGGCGCACAACTGTCGTGCATGTCATTGCACAGATTCGGCGTGATGAAGTTGTAGCGCACTTCCTCTCTACATAAGTAGAAAATACTATTTTGATGTCGTGGGATACTATGCGCGGCCCAACATATCTCGCCTCCACGTGGATGAAGAACTCCAGCCAGTTGTAGTCGGAGTGACCAATCCAATACACATCGCTTACAAGGCATCAAAAGTCCCCCTCGGACAGCGGGTACAACTGCTTGGTAAGGTAGTTACGACCACCTGGCTTAGCGGAGAGTGGCTCCATCCAGGTCGACTTCCTTGAGGTCCGTCTCGCTGAAATCTAGCCGTTGAAAAACAGCACCTTGGAAGTGTCCCCCTCGGACGATTGCGTCTTTGAACAATGCCTCCCAGAGATTGGCTTTCATCAGGTCGGCACCGATCAAACATGCCTCATTAAGGTCTGCTCCGCTAAGATCTGCATAACTGAGATTGGCGTAATTGAGTAAGGCGTGACTGAGGTTTGCCCCACTGAGATGAGCACGCCTCAAGTCGGCTTCACGCAGATCTGCGGATCTGAGATCAGCTCCGCTCAAATTAGCCTTATAGAGAAGTGCCCTGCGTAAATTTGCTCCCGACAGGTCAGCACCTCGAAAGTCAGCCAAACTCAGATAGGTGTCCTGGAGATTAGCCCCATGTAGGTTAGCTCCAGTGAAATTCGCACTGCTGAGATCGGCGTTCCGGAGATTGATATGCGTGAGGTTGGCTTCACTGAAATCAGGGATGGTAGTGAGATGTATGCTCCTCCATTGGTTCCAGGTCCCGGTACCCTGCCAGAGCAGTTCGAGGTGTTGTTGATTTGCCATCTGGATCACCTCCTTGTGCATCCGATAGGCATATGTCTATCAATTGATCTTGTATTCACTCCTTTGAAATAGACTTCCGGAATTCCTTCCATTACGAACTCAATTACTCCTGATACAATGATAGCCCATCAACCTCACAAGGCAGTCACGTATCATGCAGAAATATCACGACCACCTCGCAATTCTTCTTTGTCCTGCCACTGCTGGGGGTGACACGATAAGGATTGGATACCACAAAAAGCAGTGTCTCTGAGCCAGGAGTAGAGTGATAGGTGAGAGTCATGGAGGATGAGATAGCCAGACGTAGTATACCCGTGTGGGCAATATCAGTCTTGTAGCCACCCCGACAGGCCGTGTGCTATACTATAGCAGTGCTAGCAGGAGCTTTTCCTGCATCTACCTGAAAGATTTAGGAGAGAACAACAATGACAGTTGCTGAGAGCTTCGAAGCAATGCCGGGGGTATTTAATTCTGCGGCAGCAGCAGGCATGACCAAAACGCTCCAATGGAATATTACTGGTGAAGAAGTTGGAGTATGGGCCTTCCAGATCGTCAACGGCGAAGGCAAAATGATTCCAGGCGGCGTCGAGAAACCCGATATCACTTTCACTGTCAGTGATAAAGATTGGCTGAACATTACCGAAGGTAAACTTGATGCAATGAATGCCTTCATGACAGGCAAACTCAAAATAGCCGGCGATATGATGCTCGCCATGAAAGTTCCCAACCTCTTCCCAACACAGCGGTAATTACTCCTTCTAAGTCAAACTAAATAAGGCAAAATCCAGGATTGGAGCCTATCATCTATACAATAGGCCCCAATCCTCGTTTTCATCCCATTCTTCATATCCACGCTCCTCGACAAAGCCCTCATCTTGAGGTAGACTTTCTACATAGAGTTACCGTTGTGTCTCGCCATACATTCTATCGACAACCTCCAGAAAGGACTGTTTCTTGATGTCAAACCTGGAATCCTCCTCCCGTTCCCTCATCGAGGCACATCAATTGGCACGACTACAACAGGGATTGTCACGCCTGTTGCCGGCCAACCGCTTTTACCAGGAAAAGCTCGCTGGAAAAGAACGCCTTTCACTTGAAAGACCGGCAGACCTGGCCCATTTTTTCCCTTTTACGACGAAACGAGAGCTTGTCGCCGACCAGGCTACCCACCCATTATTTGGCAGTAATCTCACCTATCCCCTCAGCGACTATGTCCGCCTACACCAGACCTCCGGCACAACTGGCCATCCCTTGAAGATACTTGATACCCAGGAGAGTTGGGATTGGTGGGCCGATTGCTGGACGACCGTCTATCAGGGAGCAGGTGTCACCAGGGACGATTTCGTCTTTCTCGCTTTTGGCTTCGGTCCCTTCATTGGATTCTGGTCAGCCTATGAAGGCGCTAAAAAGTTCGGGGCACTCACTGTTCCGGGCGGTGGCATGGACTCTCTTCAGCGCCTGCGCGCCATACAGGAAATTGGCGCTACCGTGCTGGTTTGCACACCCAGTTATGCCATGCGTTTAGCCGAAGTTGCTCAAGAGCACGGTATGGATATGCGAGACTCTACTGTACGCGTGACCATCCATGCGGGTGAGCCTGGGGCCTCCATCCCAGCTACGCGCGAACGGATTGAAGACGCGTGGGGCGCCAGGTCTTACGATCATGCCGGTATGACTGAAATGGGCGCATTCGGCTTTGCTTGTTCAGAACAGAATGGGTTGCACGTCAACGAAGCTGAGTTTATTGCCGAGATACTTGATCTCCGCAGCGACCAACCCGTTCAAGAGAGCCAGACCGGCGAATTGGTACTCACTAACCTCGGACGCTGGGGCAGTCCCGCTATCCGTTACCAGACAGGTGACCTCGTGCGCCATGGCGGCTACAGCTGTAAGTGCGGGCGTACATTTCTTCATCTACCCGGCGGCATCTTAGGACGGGTAGATGATATGCTGATTGTGCGCGGCATCAACGTCTACCCTTCAGCGCTTGCTGATGTTCTCCATCGTTTCCCCGCAGTTGCCGAATACCGCGTGATTGTCACACGTGATGGACAGATGGACGAGATAGCGTTAGAAGTGGAATGTCCGTCAGAGCTTATAACAGACATCCAGGAAGAACTGCGCACAGCCCTTCATTTACGTATTCCCATCGAGCCTGTTGAGCCTGGGATGCTGCCCCGCTTTGAACTGAAGGCGAAAAGAGTCGAGGATCGCAGAAAACGATTTTAGCGCAGCCTTTGATGGCTGCGCTCATTGTTTGCTTTTCCGGCGAGCATTCACATTCTATCCAACCATAAAAAATATGGCAAGCAATCGATATACAAATTTCATCAAAGAAAATCGTCTATCTATCATCACCATGTCCTGGTGGCGTGCAAGAAGTGTGTGACAAATCACAATGTTAATGTGATAGAGGTAACAGCATTCTTTTTCGATAATCAGGTATGCTTTCAGTAATGAGGAAAAGTTTTTTATATCTTTCTTTGCATCATTTTTATAAAGCGATACCGGTCAGTAATGAAAAAACGCGTGCAATATGAATGACTTTCCCAGGAGGCTAGCTATGAATCGTTGCTCAGACTGTGGATCAAATTTGCCCCCTGATGCTCAATTTTGCGGACAATGCGGCAGTATCATCAACAATGCGAGAGGCAATATCAGCAGCCATCCAGCCTCGACTGTTCTTGCCAATGACCAACCAACAAAAATTAGTAAACCATCTCATTCTGCACTGAGTAATTATAGCAAACAAAATGCTGCCGCAACGGGGCTTCCATGGTCTCAAGGTGGAGCAACAGAACCTACCCCTACTACCGACGACGATGAAGAGGAAGAGCGTCGCCGTCGCGCCCTCTTGCTAGGAATGCCATTGGCAGGGGCCATGGTAGATCAACACGTACCAATGATACATGGTACCCCTCAGTTTGGTAGTGTACCAATGGTGCACGGCAATCCCTCGCTTTCTAATGGCCCCTTTGCTGGTCAGGGCTTTCAAAACGTTGTGTCCACCCCCGCACCACAATACAGCCCCGCAGCGCCACATACGCCTCTACCCAATACAGGACACTGGCCATCCTCTCATCCTCAAACCCCACCCAGTGGCGGCAGTTCCGGCCACAATCCTACTCCTGGTGGTGTCCCTTGTGGCGTAATGGTCTTGATCCTTGCTGTTATTTGTCTGATTATCGTAGGCACCATTGGTGGCTTGTTTTTTGGATTGCCCCCGGCCATTTCGATATCTGGCAGCACCGACGTAACCCCAGGCGGCGTGCTTCACCTGCATGGTAATAACTTTGTTCCAGGAAGTAGCGTCACCCTGACACTGGACAATACCATTCCGCTCTTTGCCTCTTCTGGCGCTGCGACAACAGTAGCCGCCCATAATGGCCCTCTAACTTCTTCCGACCTATCAATGTCACTCGCCGCACAGTTCGCGTCAGCAAACTCGCATATTACCGCTGGAGGCAACGGTACTTTCGACGTAACAATACCGGTAAGTACAAAATGGAGCCTTGGCCAACATATTATTCGCGCGAGGGAGGATATCAGTTCGCGCAGTGCCGCCATAGCTTTCAGAGTCGATGCACCGGCCGCAAAACTCATTGCGAAGCCCTCCGACATTGACTTCGGGAAGATCGAACAGGGTAGCAAACCTGTTATGTCAGTGGTTGTGAGTAATAGCGGCGGTCATGTGCTCTCCTGGCAGGCAAACAGCGGAAATGCTGCATGGGCGATGTTGCAGCCTGCCACTGGCAGCATCCAGCCATCATCATCACCTCAGTTCATCTATGTGACCGCGGATACCACGCAGCTCAAGGTAGGCATGTATACTGCCACGCTGCACATCACTTCAAATGGCGGCGACTCACTGGTGCATGTGAAACTTGAGGTAGTTCCGCCGAGTCCGAAACCCGTGGCGAAGATTAAGATCACGCCCAATTCGCTTGATTTTGGCACGCTGGATAGTGGAACCCAGCTCACCAGGACTGTAACTGTCAGTAATGCAGGCACCCTGGCGCTCACCTGGAAGGCTAATACAGCGAACGCAAACTGGGTGACGCTGGACACTACATCACAAACAATTCAGTCTGGCGCCCGTCCCGACACTGTAAGTGTGACAGTAGACACAACCAATCTCACAGCAGGTCCACAATCTGCCAACTTGAAGATCACCTCAAATGGAGGCAATGTACAGGTGACGATCACTGTTGTGGTCAATACCCCACCAACGCCGCAGCCCTGTACGCTGCAAACTCCTTCAGTAACCAGTAAATCCTTTAGCGCTCAAATGGCATCAAATCCCAGGCCGGCATCGCAAAGTTTTACTATCGGTATAGCTGGCAACTGCACAGGCGGCGTCACCATCACTCCAACCGCGACCATGGCATCAGGCAAAGGCTGGCTGGCAGTATCGCCTTCCGCGATAACCATCACCAGTGGCAGTACGACATTCAGTGTGAATGTGACCTCGTCCGCTCTTGCTCCCGGAACATATACCGGCACGGTCTCCCTTGCCGCAGTCAATGGCGGTGCCCCTATTAGTGGCAGTCCACAAACAGTGGGTATCACACTCAAGGTAACCGAAACGCCGCCGGTGCTCACTCTTAGTACCAGCAAACTCTCCTTTAATCTGTCTAACGGAGACAAGGCATCATCTCAACCATTTAAAATCGAAAATACTGGCGGTGCGCCGTTGAACTGGACAGCCACCTTAAATGCTTCATCATTTGTTTCCATTTCATCGCCTTCCGGCAATAATCTGGCGGCAGGAGCGAACTTAACCAATAGCGTCGTCGTCAATCCGGCGGGAGTACATGCCGGTACCTATTTAGCATTGGTGACGATTAACGCGGTTGATCCGCTGACAGGAAAAGTTGTTTCGGGCAGCCCAGCCCAAATAGCCGTGACGATTACTATCACGCAGGCGCCATCGATGCAACTTAGCACTCAGACGCTAACCTTAACGCCTGCAAACTGTGTATACACGGCCTCGGGAACCGTCACGATCACCAACACCGGCGGTGGCACACTGAATTGGAATGTCTCAGATCCCGTTTATACTTCTGGCCAGCCTACCAAATGGTTAACAGTTTCACCCTCGGGGCAGGGCAGCGGCGATATAACACTGAAATTCTCAGCGGATGGTACAGGCTCATTAAAGCTTGGTCCGACCTACACCGCAACCGCCACCATTACACCTTCAGTCGGAGCCCCACAAACGGTCACAGTCTCGTTCACTATTGGATGTCAAGTGGCCTGAATAATCACCGGTGACTGTGCTGCTGGTCCACAAACGGTCACAGTCTCGTTCACTATTGGATGTCTCACTTAATCAGTCTCGAAGAGGTAAACTTACTGCCATCAATAAAGGGAAGGGCGATTTACTCACCCTTCCCTTTTTTTACCGGTTTCTCTAGAATTCGCTACACCACCTCAATAGTACCCTCGATTACCTTACCATCTTGCTGAATGGAGAACACTCTTGAATACGGCTGGTCAGGATAGTAGCGGTGCGAGAAAATAAGATAGATATAGCCGTTGCGTGTCGCATATTCGATATCACGAGGCGAAGGATACGCCTCAGATATGGGATGAGAGTGATAATAGACGGTATCACCATCATATTCATCGACATCAAGGATGATGCGCAACAACTCAGTGGGTTCTATTTCAGAAAAATCATCAGGATGCTCGGCAGCGTTGGCCGTCGGATAATTTTTGACGGCCAGGCCATCCTTGCACCCTAACGCGCCACAGGTTTCATTAGGATAGCCTGCCGCCACATGCGCCAGCATCTCTTTGTACATGTCACTGGGGATACGCACTACGAACGCTTCTTGATCGGCTACCATAAAATCTTTGCCTCTAAATCTTCCTCAAGTTCATCCA
>JBGQJX010000135.1:0-9555 GCA_041499255.1 Ktedonobacteraceae bacterium
AACTTGGACGTGGCCACCGGACAGATCATCGCTCCCAGCATTGGACCCACGCGCACCGAAGCCGACTTTGCCGCTCACATCATCCAGACCCTTCAGACGGATCCGCACGCCGCCTGGATCTTTATCACGGATCAACTGAACACCCATCAATCGGAAACGCTGGTGCGTCTGGTAGCTGCGCAGTGTGATATACAGGAAGACCTGGGCATGAAAGGCAAAAGTGGTCACCAGGCCCTCATGAGCACGCGCGCAGCCTTTCTCTCCGATCCCAGCCATCGCATTCGCGCGCGTCTACACCCCAAAGCATAGCCGCCTTTCTCAACCAGATTGAGATCTGGTTCTCTATCCTCGTGCGTCGCTTGCTTTCCCGACTCAGTTGCCGCTCGGTGCAGGAGTTGCGAGCTCATATCCTGGCGTTCATTACTTACTACAATCGCACGTCCAACGGGGCTTTTCGACTTCCCGTACAAAGGACCCCTTGCACATCTCGACAAGAGATAGTATCCATAGAGGGACAAGGACCATGACGCTGATCGCTTGCCAAAATCTCTTGAGTCACGTAGGATAGAGGAGAGTCGTATTCACCCGGTGAGCTTTCTGCTAGAAAGAGCATTCCACACACGATTGAGTGAACGATATGAACCAGAGACTCGTTGAACTACAACATCAAGTATCGGCAAAACGCATCATCGTTGATGGAAGCATTCTCAGCGGGTTGATAGGCACACTCGTGATTGCCGCCATGTTTTACAACGCTGAAATCTTTCATGATGATTACCCACCTGATATCCAGGAAAAGGCCGGACCCATGAGCCAACGGGCGAAAAGGCAACGCCGCATCGTCGCTCTCCTCTTGTTTTTGCTTCTCTTGGGTGTGCCGATCTACTCCAACCTCAAACTGAAAAGACGGAATCACGGCAAATTACCCTTCCTGGTCGCGTGGCTCAACGCCTACGCTGTCTCTGCGATTTTCAATCTCTTTGACTTACTGGTGATCGACTACCTGGTTGTTATTGGGTTGCACCCAGAGTTTGTCGTGCTTCCTGGAACAGAGGGCATGCCATCGTACCATGATTTCTTCTTTCCTTTTGTCGGCTTCCTCAAGGGCTTAGGCTTTGGGCTCGTTCCTAGTCTACTGATCGCGTTTTTCACCAGTCGCCAATGGACAAAAGGACTTGATCATGATCAGGTCACCTAACTCACCCCCATAGGTCCCTCTTTTATGAGCTACAAAAGCGTGTTTCTTCCACAAAAGACGAACCGGATCAAGAAACTTTAGCAGGGAGGGATGCCACTTGTATTGTCCATAGATGGATACTACTTCTTGTCGAGGTGTACTCCCTGCTCGCTTCTAAACTCCTGGAGAATTTCTGCGAGGCTGTACTAGGTTGTGCGCCTCTCGCACCTCTGCCATATTGTCAAGAGAAATGATCTTGCAAAATTGAATGGGTTACAAATTGAACAAATGTTAAAAAGATTAATAATGTATGCTGATTTTTTGCAATGAAGAAAAGCTCCCCGCAGCCGCGCTACAAAGAGCTTCTCTCTATTCTTTTGATTTTGACAGTGTCCCTATTTGCACTGGGTATCGACGTTCACGTTCCCTAGAACCTCTACCTGGCAGGCGAGGCGCATGTTGGGGTTCTTCTTACGATCGCCGCGCAGCCAGAATTTTTCCATGAATGTGAGGGAGTTGGTATTTGTCGAGGGGGAAACCGCTACACGGTCCGTGCCGCAGAGGCCGTTGCCATGGCAGTTGGCAAATTTCCACATGCCACAATAGACGGGTACATCGTTCTCCAGGGCTGGATAACGTACATGGTCGCCCGCGGGCACTTCGACCTGGACATTTTCACGTACAAAAGTAATGATTGGCAAGACTCTATCCTCCCAGGGTTTTTAACTAATTCATCCGAATAGTGGAAAACTCCCGGAGGGCCGATAAATCGGCGGTGGGCGCGATAAATCGGCCCCTACGGGTGGCTGGATGAATTTGTTCTTCTGCATAAATAGCATGGTCAGAGTGTAGCACAGAGCGCCAGGAGCGTCAATGTATTCTGTATCCCACCTTATCTTCAAGCGACTACCAGGGTTACCGGTGCGCTTTGCGTTACTACTGTTGTACCCGCGTCGCTATCGCTCACCACGAGGGTGGCAGTGTAGGTACCCGCGGATAACGCGCTGCTATTGCAAAATACTTCGGTTATCATTTCTTTGCCCGGGCTGATCGAGCCACCGGTAGTAAATGGTGTGAGCCACGAGGCGGATGACTGTATCGTCCAGTTCAGTGTATCGGTGCCTGAATTGGCGATATCCAGCAACTGCGATGATTGAGTAATAACGCTATCATGGTTAAATGCGATCGTTTTCAATGAGAGCGCGATTTGCGGTTGGCCTTTCACCACAATGTTCACTGTAATACTTTGTTTGGGTATCCTCGACCCGGTATCGCTATCCGCGACGGTGATATGCGTGGCCAGATTCCCTACACTGGCCTTTGCAACCGTGGGAGTGACGGTGATTGTTGTGCTTTGAGCCGGGACGAGACTACCTGTATAGGAAGAAACGGGAGCGAATGATGCCCCATTCTGATCTTCGGAAATGACCCAGTTCAGTTTAGCATTGCCGGTATTTCTAATAGTAAATGCTTGTGACGAGGGGTTTAATCCCAACAGCGTCGAGAAATTCAGCGCGCTTTGATTTAAGTTGATAGCAGGAGCCGTGGAAACGCTTACGGACAATGACACGGGAATTTGCACCGTTTGTCCTGATACCCCATAGGTAACGGTCACCGTACCCTGGTATGAGCGGGGTTTTAGTGTTGCCACATTGATAGATACAGTCACATTCACTGCCTGATTCGCTGCCAGATTGCCGGTGGCAGGAGTCGCATCGAGCCAGTTTGCGCCATCGACAGTATATGTCGTCGCCCACCAACCCAGTGAACCTCCGCCGCTGTTATGTATGGTGACCGTCTGCGCAGCAGGATTTTGCCCGGCTGACGCGAAACTGAGCGATGACGGCGCAGCAAATACACCCCCGGGAGCCGTCACGTTAAGAGTTACGGCGACGGCTGGATTTGACCCACCTTTGATATTGATGGTCCCCTGGTATGATCCAACGGCTAGTTGCTGAGATTGAACACTCACGGTAATCGTTTCGCTGGAATGGGCGGCCAGTTGATCGCTGCTCCGGTTGATGGAGAGCCAGGATGCGCCATCGCCGGTAACGACGGAGCTGCTCCAATCGAGCGTTTGCTCGCCAGTATTTTGCAATGTAATGAGCTGGTCGCCGGGATTTTGTCGTGTTGTTCCAGAATACGTCAGCGAGACAGGGGTTATCGCCAGGGTAGCAGAAGGAGCAGCTTTGACAACCAGGGTCACAGTGAGGGTCAAGGGTTGCTTGCCTTGCTGTATAAACGTGATATGCCCCGTGTAGGATTGTGGAGCCAATGTGCCGCTGTTCACCGTTATCGCTGTGTTAGCGCGACCCGAGAATGTGCCGCTGTTCGGTGATATCGACAACCAGGGCTGGTCGCTGCTGGCTTGCCAGACTACCTGTCGCCCTCCCGCATTTACGAGCATAAAATCTTTTTTGGTGACGACTCCGGAATTACTCGCACCAAAATCAATTTTTGAACTTAGTAGCTGCAATTCCGGCGGAGCCAGTGATGATTGTTCAACTGTGATAATTGCTACAACGCTCAGCGTTTGCCCCATGTCTACCGCATGGATAGTGTGCTGCCCAACATCCCAGTCGGTAGGCACGACGATTTGTACAGAAAAGAAGCCTCTATCATCCGCGTGGGCCTGCTTTGGCTTTCCGCTGCCGTCCAGGATAGCAGCGTTATTTTGATCATGAGTAAAAGTGATCAAGTCATTCACGCCAAAGCCTTTACCAGCCAGGGCAAAGGTATCGTTTACGCGCAACTGGTTTGGCGTAGCGCTGAGGACTTGCGCATTAGCAGCGGGCCTTTTATTAATAAAGATGTAGGCGAGCAGGCTACTCGCTACTAAGAAGATCAGGCATGAAATAGTAAGAACGACAGGCACATAACGCCCTTGCCAAAAAGGGGAGCCTGGCTGTCTACCCCAGGCTTTGGCTCTATCGTTGAATTTGGGCATGTAGGCTGGCTGGGCAGGTCGATCATGAACGTGTGTTTGAACTTCTGTAGGCGCCGTAGGCCAGGAGGAGAATGCGGCATCATCCGGGAGGGGATGAGGCGCTTCAGGTACATACGCGATATCTGGCCTCTGTTGCGCTGTTGGATTCACTTGCTTCTGTGGGGGTCGTTGTACCGCCAACATCATTGACTGATAGGGTTGATCTTCCGGGTGCAGCCCCGAAAAGTGTCCAGCGCGATGTGGAGATGCAGGGGGAATAGTGCGCCTGCGTGTACGAAGCGTTGCATTTTTCTCAACTACATTCCCCTTGCCGCCCGCGGGCGTGCCAGAGCTTCTGGTGAGGGTGCTGCTCGCATTCTCCGCAAAGGATCGTCCACAACGGCTGCAGGTGACAGCATCCGCATGTGACAATTTATGACAGTAGGCACAACGTTTGGTATTCATTCAAGCGGCTCACTTACATGCTCTTGCTATACGGATAGTATCAATGACACAATTTGGTATAACTGAACATATTGTACCATATTGCCAGAAGATAGAGAAACAACAGAAGCGCTATCAGTGCGGATAGACATCCACAGAGTAGTTCAGCTTATCGCCGGCTATGTTAAAGGAAACGGTTCCAAGGTAATTCGTTGTACCATCTGTGCCTGTCACTGTAAGTGTGTATGGAGCAAGCGCAAGATTCGTGAAAGAGAAGTTGCCAGCCGCATCAGCAGTATTGGAGATCGTCTGATTCGTGGAATTATTCACCAGACTCAAGGAAGACCCTGGCAACGCTTTGCTGGTCGTACAACTGTTGTCGGAGCAAGCCATGACATTGCCACTGAAGGTATATCCTGTGACAGTAAGCGTCACGGTGACGGCCTGGGGGCTATTTAGCACTACGGCCCCGCCATTGCCGGTGGCTGAGACGGTAATCGTCCCTGTGTAGGTTCCTGGCACCAGGCTTGACGCATTCACGTTAACCGATACAGTCGCGCTGCCTGTCCCCGATGATGGCGACCCCACCACGAGCCAGCTACTGCTGCCTATATCGCCGGCTGCCTGCCAGGTAACGGGGAGAGCGCAATTGCCGGTCTCGCTCAATGAGAAGTTCTGCGGTGATGGAGATGACTGTCCCTGCTTAATAGTGAATAGCAAGTTTAACGGGCCGAGCTGCAACTGGCACGGCGGCAGGACGGTTAACGACACAGTGAAGGATTGCACCGGTGTATTAGAACCATCTGTAGCCGCTATTGATACCTTCGTACTATATGTGCCAGCATTCAAACCGGCAAGATTTGCGGCAACCGTTATAGGCACTGATTGGCTGCTGGCAGCCAGTAAGCCGGATGCCGGCGATAAGGTCAACCAGCTGGCAGGTTGTGTGACAGTTGCATGCCAACTCAAAGGCCAGGCACAATTACCACTGGCAGTGATTGAATCCGTTTGTGGGGCTGGATTGCTACCACCCTGTGTAGCATTGTTGAAGGCTACGGAAACCTGCGAAGGTTGCTGGAGCGTGCAAGGCGGAAGCACCAGTAAATCGACTGAAATTGTTTGCGGACTTCCAGAGGCAAGCGTGCCGTTTGTATATGTCCCAAAGAGAACGACCTGCCCGACATAGATATTTGGCGTCAAACCGGCAGTAAAAATATTAACGGTTACCTGGCCAGACTGACCAGGGGCAATACTCCCGCCAGTAGGAGTGGCCGCAAGCCAGGACGATAACAGTATGTTGACATTGGTATGCCATTTGAGCGAACTTTTCCCGGTATTAGTAATGGTCACCACCTGGCCTGGAGGATTCGGCAGCCCCTGGGTCGTACTAAAGTTGAGGCTAAGGGGCGTCGCTCCCAGAATTGGCGCGGAAGGTGAAGGACGAGCCTGCACGATTAACTGCACCGACACGGTCTGGGTACTTTGTTCCGCCGTAATAGAAATATTGCCGTTGTACGTTCCTTGTTTAAGAATGGAGGCGTTTACCCCAACCGCAGTGACAGCGCCCGCAGAGCCTTTCAATTGCCCGCTGGCCGGCGTAAGGGAGAGCCAATTATTCGCAGAGATAGCCTTCCAGGTGATCGCTCCAGAGCAACTTGAAGTAGCCGCCAGGCCCAGGGACTGATAACTGGGATTGTTCTGACCTAAAACAGCCGTAAACGACATATTGGCATTGCTCAATGTCAGCCCGCAGCGTGGCTGTATGGTTAATGAGACAATGACCGTTTGCGGGCTATTATACGTTCCCTGGTCAGCAGCAAACAAAAGCACCTCGGAATAAACCCCTGGCAACAAATTTCGACTATGAACAAACACATTTATCTGTTGGGTTGAGCGGGGCACAACGACACCCGCAGTCAGATCGGTGCTTAACCAGCCAGATTGAGAATGAGAGGCAAAGAGCAACATGCTCTGACCTGCCAGGGGCAACGTGTTAATCCCTGTTATTGACCAGTTCAGGCGTTGGGAACCTGGATTGTTGATCATCAAGGTCTGCGCAGCCGGATCAGCTTCGCCATCAAGTGCGGTAAATGAGAGAACGGGAGGGATCACCTCCAACACGGACCCTGGATTAGCAGGCAATGCGCGCACGGTCATGCTTACCTGCACCGATATGGCAGAGCCAACATTGGAAGAAAACGTAATTGTTCCCTTATATTCTCCGGCTTTGAGGTTCGCTCGTTCAACAGCAATAGCAATTTTCTGGTTTTCGCTAAAAATTCCCTGGGGAGGAGAGAGCAGTAGCCAGGATTGATTACTACTTGCTGACCAGGAAATTGAGCCACCGCCAGAATTATTGAGGATTAGCGGCTTGATGGTATTCGCTCCCTGGTAGTCAGCGCCAAAGTCAATGGCTGTCGAGTCGATAAGCAGATGTGATGGACGCGTAGGACCAGCGCCAGCTATGAGTAGGGTCGCGCTGGCGGTATAACGCGTCGAAACATCTTCGGCCTCAATGGTGTGATAGCCGGGAGTCCAGCCGGCATCAGCCAGCATTTTAACATCGGCTGAGCCAGCTGGCCCCACCTTGACTAATGCAGAACCGGTGGTCAACTGCACAGCTTCCTGTATATCGTGGGTTAAATAGACGCTTGCCGATGGAGTGAAATGACTAATTTGCAGTGTAACCGTTTGACCTATCCTCGCCACATTTGTGGAGAGCGTCAGAGAAGGCGGGCCATTGTGCACATTCGATCGATGCTGCTGGTGTAGCAAGGCAACGGAAATCAGTACACCATCCATCACAAGGGCAATGATCGCCAGTATTACCAGCAGGCTAAAGGCTATTTGCATACGGCGTCGCGCAGAATTGACGTGTTGGAGCGGCCTGGCCACCGTGATCAATCCTTCCGCCATAGCGCGGCGCAAATCTTCTTCTTCGATGCGGGCTATCTCCGCGCTGTTCGGGAAATGCCGCGCCATCAAAGGGTCAGTACGATTCGACCAGATATCATTTTCGCTCTCACTAGAATCGTTATCCGGTTGCAGCCAGGGCCAGAGATCGGGCATACGTTTTCCCAGGTCCTCTTCCTGCTCGCTCTGCAATTTTTTCGTAATTTGTGACATGGGGATTGTACTATTACGTTGGATATCGGCAGAAATATCGCGAATGGGAGAGAGGCGAGAGGCTCGCAACTGGCGACGATTGCTTTGCTCTGCCTGCGCAATACGCTGTGCAGCGTCGTTGAGGTTCTGTAGGGCGCGCTCTACAACGTTTCCGATATTAGTTGGCGCTGGTGAAGAAGGCGTAACAGGGGGAGGGGTAACAGGGTCTCGGGGCGCCGTCTTAGAGACGGCAGGAAGAGGGCTGGTAATACGCTCAAGTGGCTCACCGCTGACTTCGCCATGTTCAGGTGACAAAGCTACCGCATGAGAAAACGTAATCGTCTTCTCCTTATGAGTATCCGCCTCCTGCCCTAACTGGCTGCGTAAGAGCGACTGGCAACTATCACAAAATATAGAAGTCGCTTCACAAGGCTTTTTGCAACGCAAACACTGACTCATATCCTGCATTTCTCGCGCTTCAAGCCCGTTATCCACGTGCACCCACAACACTCGCGCACTTTTCCCGAAGATATGGGTATTATTATTATTTCATTTGTGCCCAAAATAAAGCCAGGACACTACCCATAATAGCTACCTGGTTATTTTGCCCCCCCATCATTGTTCATTCCCATTACCAGGTATCTATGCAATAGAACGTTAAAACATAGGAATTTGTCACATCAAGCAGGCAGTAAAAACTTTTGGTCACTTCTGCCTCTTCCTTTGATTCTAACTCCGACCCTCATGAGACTTGACAGCGATCCTTGCCGCCTTAATCCGCTCTACCGCCTCGATGAGGTCACGTAGTTCGACCTGAGCTTTCCCATATCGAGCCACTCTTACTGCTGCGTCAATGACGGCATTTCTAATATCTCGACCGCAGATGTCGTCAGCATAAGCTGCAAGTTGATCGATGGAGACGTTCTCTGCCAATGGTAACTGTGGCACAAGATGTCTGCGCCAGATCTCTCGTCGGCAGTGTTCGTCTGGCAGTGGGAAGTGGAGATAGCGTACCCGCGTCTCAAACGCCTTATCATAGTTCTCGACAAGGTTCGTTGCAAAGATCACCACACCACGAAATTCCTGGAGACAGATGAACAACTGGCTGCGCATCGAGTTGATCGCTTGCTCAGACCCTTGTGTGACCTCGGTGAGCCTCTTGGAGAGCAATGAATCTGCTTCATCGATAAAAAGGATCGCCTGATCTCTCTCTGCTGCATGAAAGATCGCCTTGACATTTTTGGGTCCCTCCCCATGAAACTTGCTCTCAATCTCCGCATAGCTCGCAACTAAGATGGACCGCTTGAGGGTGTACGCGATAGCATGGGCTGCCAGCGTTTTCCCTGTGCCTGGTGGTCCGTGAAAATTCAAAGCAGAGTGCGGAAAGGGCTGGATTGTCCTGAGCCCCCACTCGTCGAAGACTTTGCGCTCTACCCGCGTGACCTCGACTGCGGAGAGAAGATCTTCCATGAGCGCGTCAGGGACAACTAACTGCTCGAACGTAAAGAGCGGTGGTTGCGCTTGGTATTGGAGAGCCCGCACCTCAATTGGGGGATCGTCACTCGGTCTCGTTTGACCTGGATGTTCCGTCTCTAGAGGGGAACCTGCACGCATGTCGAGCCGAGAAGCAGCTGTTTCGATCGTGATCTTGAGAGCTTTCAGACGTGTTTTCCCGAGCAGCTCAGTGACTGCATGCTGCAACCGGGAGCGACAGAGAGCAGCCACAGTTTCTGGTAGATCATCAGGGATACCCCGAATGATCAGGTCAAAGAGGCGATTCATTTCCTTCTCGCGTGCTGGATCGTCAGGGATGATGTTCTCGCTCACAGCATACTGACCTGCATCCGTCCGGTAGACAATGGCTCCTTTGTCCTGTACCATGACAAAAAATTTATGCGTGTAG
>JBGQJX010000136.1:0-9552 GCA_041499255.1 Ktedonobacteraceae bacterium
GGACACCAGAAGTGTTAAGGTGGGAGGTAACTATTCAGGTATCCTAATGAAGCTAGGACACAAGCGGCTTCAAATTTAGGAAGGTATCAGATTGTGCTGCGACCAGCTCTCTGTTGCCCCGCTCCAGAAGCGAGACGATGGATTCTAGGGTACCTGAATAGTCACTATTTATCGACTGTCCTATGGCAAGGAACGGTCGTAGGAGTTGAGGGCTTTCATGTAGTTGGCGCGCTCGAAGGCTGATGGTTCAGCCACGTAGCGCTGGCTCATGCTGCCTTTCATGAAGTCAATGGATTCGTACTCGTGCACCTCCATCCACTCGTGCAGGTCTGTCAGAATGTGGGTCAGCCTGCCGATGCCGAAATGCAGCAGGGCTGAAGTTGTCATGGCGACGCTTGCCCCTGCCATCACTGCTTTGATTACATCTGTGGCATCGTGTACGCCGCTAGTCAGGGCAAAATCAGCCTCAATCCGCCCGTAGAGTAGGGCGATCCAGCGTAAGGGAAGGCGCAGTTCATAGGAGGTGCTCAACTCCAGATTGGGGACGACTTCCAATTCTTCCAGATCGAAGTCGGGCTGGTAGAAACGGTTGAAAAGCACCAGGCCATTGGCGCCTGCTTTTACGAAACGTCTTGCTATGTGAGGCAGAGCAGTAAAGAAGGGGCTGAGCTTGAGAGCAATGGGTATCTTTACTATGGCTCGTACATCTCTCACCAGGCTTACGTACTCCTCTTCCAACTCCGCGCTGCTCACATCCGGGTCAACCGGGAGATAATAGATATTCAGTTCCAGCGCGTCGGCGCCCGCCTGCTCAATCCTGTGGGCGTATTCCACCCATCCACCGGTTGAGATGCCGTTCAGGCTGCCGATGACGGGGATGTCCACGGCCTTTTTGATGCGGTGCAGGTGTTCCAGGTACGGCTCTGGACCCAGATTGTAGCGACCCAGGTCGGGGAAGTAGGTCAGGGCTTCTGCATAGGAGTTGGTGCCGCGCTCCAGGTAATGGTCGAGTTCATTACTCTCGTGCGTGATCTGCTCCTCGAAGAGGGAGTACATCACGATGGCTGCTGCTCCGGCATCTTCCAGGCGGCGCGCGGTATCTACTTTCTTCGAGAGAGGCGAGGCCGAGGCCACCAGGGGATTTTTTAGCCGTAGGCCAAGGTAGGTTGTCGTCAAGTCAGGCATGGTCGTAACTCCTGTTTGGCCTCTTTGTAGGGGACCAGTGATGCTTTGTAACTTATTCTTCTGGCCAGCGGGGCCGATAAATCGGCTCCTACGGCTGGCTGGATTCATTTGTTCGTCTGCATCATTGGGCCCCATACGGGGAGGCGAATCTATCAAACGTTTTACTCCGCTGTTTTGCCGTTGCTTTTGGGTTCTGGGGATTCACCTTCTGAGAGGGCGTGGCTTTCCGCCATCTCGTGGTATCTGTCCCAGCGCTCCTGTACATCGTGTTTTGCTAGCTTCATCAAAGATTCAGCCCGCTCCTCGTTGCTCTGCAAGAGCATGCGGTAGCGCGTTTCATTGTAGGCATACTGCTCGAGTGGGATGCTTGGCGCTTTAGAGTCGATAAGAAATGGGTTTTTACCCGACTCTGCCAGCTCTGGATTGTAGCGATACAATGGCCAGTAACCTGACTGTACCGCCAGCTTTTGCTGTTCCAGTCCCTTTTTCATATCGATACCGTGAGCAATGCAGTGGCTGTAAGCGATGATCAGCGATGGCCCATCGTAGGCTTCGGCTTCCAGGAAGGCGTGCAGCGTCTGCTGGTCGTTTGCGCCCATGGCGACGCAAGCTACGTACACATTACCGTAGGCCATGGCGAGCATGCCGAGGTCTTTCTTCGGCGAAGATTTACCGCGCGCGGCAAATTTTGCCACAGCCGCACGTGGTGTTGACTTCGAGGACTGTCCTCCCGTATTGGAGTAGACCTCCGTATCCAGCACAAGCACATTGACGTTGCGCCCGGAGGATAGCACGTGATCGAGGCCGCCAAAGCCGATATCGTAGGCCCAGCCATCGCCGCCGATGATCCAGACGCTTTTCTTCACCAGGGCGTCGGCTACGCTCAGCAAGTTCTGTGCTTGAGCGACCCTGGGCTGGGACGCGATAAATCGGGTCCCTACGTCTTGTACAAAGGCCTGGAGGTGCTGCTTCAGCAGGGCAACACGTTCGCGCTGCGCCAGGATGCCTGCTTCATTGGATTGATCTGTGTTCAGTACAGCCTGGGCCAGTTCTTCGCCTATAATATCTGCGCATTGTGTAACCAGCTCAGATGCGTATTCCTGCCGCTTATCCAGGGTCAGGCGCATGCCCAGGCCAAACTCGGCATTGTCTTCGAACAGCGAGTTGGACCAGGCTGGGCCACGGCCTTCATGGTTGACCGTCCAGGGTGTCGTGGGCAGGTTGCCGCCGTAGATGGATGAACAGCCGGTGGCATTGGCGACAATCATACGATCACCGAATAACTGGGTAGCCAGCTTGATATATGGTGTCTCGCCGCATCCTGAACAAGCGCCCGAGAACTCGAATAATGGCTGTAGCAACTGCGAGTTTTTAATTGCTCCCACGTTCAGATTCCTGGCATCTATATCGGGCAGGGAGAGGAAGAAGTTCCAATTGACATTTTCCTGTTCGCGAAGAGGCGGTTGAGGCTCCATATTGACGGCTTTTCTTCCCACCTGTCGTTTGTCTTTGACAGGGCAGGCCTCTACGCACAGACTACAGCCGGTGCAATCCTCGGGTGAAACCTGCAGCGTATACTTCATACCTGGAAATTCTTTGAAGCGAGCGTCCGTCGACTGAAACGTCTCAGGCGCTCCTTCCAGTTTAGCCGGGTCATAGACCTTTTCGCGGATGACGGCATGCGGGCAGACCATCACGCATTTCCCACACTGGATGCAGATATTGGGGTCCCAAACAGGCATCTCCAGGGCAATATTGCGCTTTTCCCAGCAAGCGGTGCCGGAGGGGTAGGTACCGTCCACCGGGAAGGCACTGACCGGGAGCGTGTCGCCATCGCCAGCGATCATCGGACCAAGCACATTCCGTACGAAGTCGGGCGCCTCTGCCGGTACAGGGGGACGCCGCGTCAATACGGGGAGGGCTACGGGTGAGCGTCGTGCGGGCGTGGATACTCCTGCCAGGGTTCCACCGGCAACAGCAGCCGGCACATTCACCTCCTGCAGGTACGCCAGTGTCTCATCGACAGCCTGGAAGTTCCGTTGGACGACCGCTTCTCCGCGTTTGCCATAGGTCTTCTGGATGCTGCGTTTAATTTCGCCAATGGCCTCCTCCTGTGGCAAGATGCCACTAATGGCAAAGAAACAGGTCTGCATCACCGTGTTGATACGTCCTCCCATACCAGTCTTGCTGGCTACAGTATGGGCATCGATCGCGTAGAAATGCAATCTCTTGTTGATGATTTCCTCCTGCACTTCGCGCGGTAAGTGATCCCAGATTTCTTCTGGCCCATAGAGGCTGTCGAGGAGGAATACTCCACCAGGTCGAGCGTACTTGAGCACATCGATGCGTTCCAGAAACGAGTACTGGTGACAGGCGACAAAGTTGGCCTGATCTACGCCGATCAGGTAGGGCGCGTGGATAGGATGCGGGCCGAAGCGTAGATGGGAAACGGTGACTGACCCCGATTTCTTAGAGTCGTACGTGAAGTATCCCTGCGCATGGTTCGCGGTCTCTTCGCCGATAATCTTGATCGAATTTTTGTTAGCTCCTACTGTGCCATCAGAGCCTAACCCCCAGAAAACACATTGTACCGTTTCTTTCCCTTCGATAGAGAAGAGAGGATCATATTCAAGGCTGGTATGCGTTACGTCGTCATTGATGCCAATGGTAAAAGGATGTTTCGGGTCGGGCTGGCGCAGTTCGTCGAAGATGCTCTTGACCATCGCCGGGGTGAATTCCTTGGAGGCAATTCCATAACGACCTCCAATGATATGTGGCCGGGCGGATAAAGCGGCCCGCCCTTCATTGATCGCTGCTACCACATCCAGGAAGAGTGGTTCCCCGATACTTCCCGGTTCTTTTGTGCGATCGAGGACGGCGATCGATTTTACGCTCGCGGGCAAAGCCTGCACGAAGTGTTTCACCGAGAATGGACGGAACAAGTGTACTTTAACCACTCCCACTTTCTCGCCTTGCGCGACAAGATACTCCGCCGTTGCCTGTGCGGTCTCAGCAGCGGATCCCATCACTATAATCACACGCTCGGCATCTGGTGCGCCAACGTAATCAAACAGGTGATACTGCCTGCCAACCTGCGCAGCAAATTTATTCATATGCTCCTGGACAATGCCTGGACACGCTGCGTAGTAAGGATTCACGGTTTCGCGAGCCTGGAAGTATGTATCCGGGTTGTGAGCCGTGCCACGGATGAAGGGATGATCTGGCGATAGGGCGCGCTGCCGGTGTGCTCTCACGAGGGAATCATCTATCATTGCCTGCATATCTTCGTAGGTCAGTTGTTCAATCTTGTTGATTTCGTGCGAAGTACGGAAGCCGTCGAAGAAATGTAAGAAGGGAATACGGGCCTCCAGCGTAGCCGCGTGTGCAATCAAAGCCAGGTCCTGTGCTTCCTGTACCGAGTTAGATGCGAGCAAGGCAAAGCCTGTAGAGCGTGCCGCCATTACATCTGAGTGATCGCCAAAGATAGAGAGTGCCTGCGTTGCCAGCGAGCGTGCTGCAACGTGGAATACCACCGAAGTCAATTCGCCAGCAATTTTATACATATTTGGGATCATGAGGAGCAATCCCTGGGAAGCCGTGAACGTTGTTGTCAGCGATCCGGTCTGTAGTGCCCCGTGAATTGCCCCGGCGGCACCTCCCTCAGATTGCATCTCTATCACCAACGGCACTGTTCCCCACAGGTTGTCTCTTCCTGTCGCTGACCAGGCGTCAGCCAGTTCACCCATCGATGTCGAAGGGGTAATCGGATAGATTGCAATAACTTCACTCAGAGCGTGAGCAACATTAGCTACCGCCTCATTTCCTTCTAAAGTTACCCTGGTGCGTTCCATGTTAACCTCCAATATAGTGAATATCATGCTTGAACGCTTAAAGAATATGACGCGCATATCACAATAGCGTCACAACACAAAAAGTTCCTATCTCAGGATGGTCACATCATTTGCATACTTCTGGGGATTTTGTGATATTCTAATTTTCGGAATGATTCTGTGTATATCGAAAGATAGCAGTTGTAATAGAGAGGACAAAATTATGCCAGGACAGATTTCAGGCCCCATTCGTAGATTAGGAGTGCTGACGGGCGGCGGTGATGTGCCCGGGCTAAACGCCGCAATCAAAGCGCTCGTCTATCGCGCTGAATCGATGGGTATCAGCGTCACCGGGTTGCGAGGTGGCTGGGAGGGCATTACCTTCCTGGATCGCTCACGTGGTCGCGAAGCTCTTATTTTTCACATTGATGACCCTGCTACCTGGCATGGTAACTACCTGATGCCTTTAAACCGCCTCAATACGCGCACCATCGACAGACGGGGTGGAACGATCCTGCAATCGACGCGTACCAATCCGGCCCGCACGCAGGTCAAGGACCTGCCTGCACACCTTGCTGCCTACGGTAATGGTCAAACGCCTGACGAGCGGATTGATCTCACTGACGAGGTGTTGGCGAACTTGAGTTTTCTTGAGCTGGACGGACTGGTGGTAATCGGGGGAGACGACACATTGAGTTACGGTGCCGTGCTTTCGTCAAAGGGTGTTCCAGTCTGGGGCATTCCCAAAACCATGGATAACGACGTGCCTGGCACTGATTACAGTATCGGTTTCCAGACAGCCATCAGCCGGGCGACGGAGTTTATCAACCGCATGCGCTCCACCGCCGGATCGCACAGCGAGACCGTTCTGTTCCGTATGTTTGGGCGCGACGCGGGTTTCACGGCGATGGAAGCGGCTATTGCCACCTGGGCTGATCGCGTCCTGATCCCGGAGGTGCCGGCCAATATTGATATACTGGCTGAGCTGGTTGTCGAAGACCGGTATAACCCGAACAATTATTCCATTGTGATTCTTTCGGAGGGCGCTAATCTGGCAGGTTTGCCTGTGCCTGAGCTTGGCCCGCCTGATGCTTACGGTCACCGTCATAAGGCCAATATAGCCGAGTTCCTGGCGGATCAACTCTCCGCGCGTGCGCCAGGAGTGCGCTTTTTGCCGGTTGACCTGACCTATTTCCTGCGTAGTGGCGAACCGGATGCCTATGACAAGCATATGGCGATCTACTACGCCAACCTGGTGATGGATTGCGTATCGAAGGGTATGTATGGGGTTATGGCGGCACACCGTGATGGCGCGTTTGTCTCGACCGATATCCCGGGCAAAAACTTAGCTGCCCGGCACGTAGACCCGGCTGACTATCATGCCACGCGCTATCGCCCGCGCTTTGAACATATTACCGGACCCTATCGACCACAAGAGTAGTGGAGCTTCGACTCTTAGAAATCGAAAAGGCAGTGCGTTGCGACGATATGCGCTGCCTTTTCGATTCCTATCCATTTGTTACCCCTTTGTGAGAATAAACCTGTGCCAATGTGAGGATGTTGTGATGCCGGGTCGCTATGCTGGTATCAGGAAAGAACGAGAAGTACTGGAGCGAAAAACGTAGAGTGCTCGTAACCGGTACAGAAAGGGGAACAGGTTATGTTGGACTGTGAAATGCGCCAAGCTGTTATAATTGATATTGCCCCTCGTGGGAGTACTTGCCGATGGTGTGGGAAACCCGCCGGGTTATTGCTAACGGTTCCTGGTGATAGATATCATAATGAGGGTGAATGCTTTTGCCTGCTCTGCGCAGAGGAATTCGCACGCACAGTTGCTGATACTCTCGACAGGGTGGTCACAACTGAAGTAGCTTGAGAAAGGCCTGTATAACTTCACAGCTTCTTTGCTACTGATGGAAATGATCGACAAAAATCTTGTGTCTACATTTGTCGTTGTCGCACAAAGTAGGAGGGATAGTCACACTCTATTCAAAAGATATCATAGAGTTGTTATTCGAGATCACTTTGTGGGTGCCGGCTCAGCCAGCGCTGCATAACTTCCCATCTTCTGTGGGCGATCCGAGCAAGCTCATTGCAGCGTTCCTCAATCGTGATGACCGAAGTGTTCGATGAAAAGATGATTGACCAGCCACCTTTGTCTTCTGTCCCCATAACCTCTTTGGCCAGCTCATTACGCGCAACCGCCCAGGCGCCTCCGAAGCTTAAATCTTTATGCACTACCGCAACTATGATCTCATCCTCACTTGCGCCAGCAGCGGCGCGCCCGATTGTCTCGGCATTCTCACGTAAAACCCCGGCGGCCTGAAGTGTGCGATATGGTCTTTCCATGGCTTCTTGTGAAAAGGTGTGCATAACGAGGAATTCCTCCAGTTTGAATGAAAACAACTTCCGTTCTTCATTATATCACCGTCTATTACCGTCAAAGTCAGCCGTAGCGCAGGCACGGCCAGCAAATCCCCTCTTCCGGCCTGGCGAGGGTTTTTGTGCTAGCCGAGGAGAATGTACATTCAGATGTTCCGGCGGGTTTTGTGAATATTTTGTGAGAGTAAGGTCATACTCTGTGATCTCTATTTGACGAGAATATTACACACTTCTTTAAAGAATGAAGCTTCTCAAGTACAATGACAAGTACAGTGAAAGGAGGCAGCATTATGGCAAAATTATATACTATTGGGATTGAGGAAGAGTTTCAACTGGTGGATTGTCAAACAGGCCAGTTAAGTCCGGGTATTCAAACCACTTTAGCGCGTGGTCAAGCCATTTTTGGAGAGCAGATAAAAGCAGAGATGCTCCAGCCAACGGTGGAACTGATCTCTGATATACTGCCTGATATTGCCACTGCCCGCAAGGAGATGCAGACCTTGAGGGGAAGACTTGCGCGACTGGTGCAAGAGGAAGGGCTGGCACTCATCAGCGCGGGTACCCATCCTACGGCATTGTGGCAGAACCAGTTACGGACTCCCAATGACCGCTACCCCCAGTTGGAAGACGAATTACAGGATGTAGCCAGCTCCATCTTGATCTTTGGTCTGCATGTTCATATCGGTGTTGAGAATCAGGAGATGGCCGTCGCCTTGATGAACCAGTTGCGGACATGGCTTCCTCATTTGCTGGCCCTCTCCTCCAACTCCCCTTTCTGGGCTGGACGCCTCACCGGTCTGAAATCCTATCGTTCCGCGGTGTGGAAGCCCTTCCCGCGCAGCGGGATACCAGAGGTATTCCCTTCCTGGAGCGATTTTGACTCCTACGTGCAGGCACTGATCAAAACGGGGAGTATCGACAACGGGAAACGCATCTGGTGGGATATTCGCCCGCATCCATTTTTCAGTACCGTAGAATTTCGCATCTTTGATATGCCTGGAACCTTTGACGATACCATGGCCATTGCTGCGCTCTGCCAGGCGCTGGTCGCGAAGTTGACCAGGCTCAACAAAGCTGGCTTGTGGACTCCTATGTTGTCATCCCATTTTATTGAGGAGAACAAGTGGCATGCAATGCGCGCCGGCCTGGATGCTGAAGTGATCGATTATGTACAGGGGCGCCGTCATAGTATGCGTGAGTCCATTTGCGAACTGCTGGATTTTGTCGACGATGTATTAGATGATCTGGGCAGCCGCAACGAAATCAACTACCTGCGCGGCGTAGTTGAGGGTCAAAATGGAACAGGCGCGGACCGGCAGGTTGCAGTCTACGAGGAAACCGGCAGCTTAGATGACGTGATCCAGTTTTTGATGCAACAGACCATGAAAGGTATTCCAACCGAAGACGTTGAAGAAACTGTGACATCTATGTGAGATAAAAACCTCTCACTGAGATGGTATAGTGATGCCAACACCCTAAACTACTGCTATGAGAGGGAAACCTCTCGGAGAAGTGTCGGGAGAGACTTCAACAAAGTGGGTAGGGGTATGAAACAGGAAGACCCGAAGGCAGGTTTACAAAGACAAAGCACTGCGCAGGAACGTAAGCGTTCGGCGAGTCAAGTCAGGCCACAATGAGCCATCTTTGAGCTGCCAGTACCGTCGAACCCGTAGTCACGTCTGAAACAGTGAGAGGATATATAGAGGAAACGGAGAAGTCCCTTGGACAGTTAAAAAAGGCTGGTGCAGGTAGGGCACCAGTCTTTCTCTTTGTATAGATTGGCATAGTATTTTTAATCAGCAATAGCTTTTTGCGCCAGAATGTGTGTAGGCGTAACGCGAACAAGCAGCTCACCTTCAACACTGTTACGTTTCCCGTAAGCATCCGCCAGCTCACTTCCCATATATCTGCCTGCAATCTTCTTTGCCCAGTAGGCAAGCGCAGGGGCGTCGTTGATCAACTCAGCGGTACCTTCGATTTGCACGAAGTCGAATGGAGGATTTTCGTCGTCGATGCACATGCAGATGCGAGGATCGCGGCGGAGATTAGCGGCCTTGACGGACTGATGCCAGGTAGTAAAGATAATGGTGTCCCCGTCCAGGTCAAACCAGACGGGTACAACGTGTGGGCGACCATCTTTACGAACAGTCGCTAA
>JBGQJX010000137.1:0-9548 GCA_041499255.1 Ktedonobacteraceae bacterium
ACGCAGGACCATCGCCAATTTCCAGGACAGGTTATGCGCATCGCGCAGCCCGCTATTTAGCCCCTGACCACCAAAAGGAGGCATCATATGGGCCGCATCTCCAAGGAGGAACACCCGCCCTTTTGAGAGCCTCTCTGCAAGCGTCGAATGAAAGGTATAGATCGTCTTGCGAATAATCGTGGATTGAGGAAATCCACCTGCTTGTTGAATCAAGGCGGCGATGTTTTTTTCTTGTAAAAGTTCCTGCTCTTTCTCTCCTGGCATGAGCATAAATTCCCAGCGCCTGCCCTTGTGCGGGGTTGGAACAGTCACAGTAGGCCTCTCTGGATTACAGATAAACATGGCGATAGGGGCAACTTCCTCGTCGGCAATAACATCGACGACCAGCCATTGTTGGGCAAACGTCGTCCCTTTCATGGGAATATCCAGAATACGCCGGATCGTGCTTTTGCCGCCATCACAGGCCAGCAAATAGTTGCACGTAATTGTTTGCTGCGTCCCGCTGGGAGTGCGAATGGCGATAATTACCTTGCTATCGGTTTGCTCAAATGATTCGACTGTAGACTGAAACCGTACATTGACACACTTGTACCGCTGTAGACCTTGTAAGAGCGTGGCTTCAAACTCAGGCTGGTTAAACGTAGAGATCTGTGGATAGCCATTTCTCCTGTTTGTCGGAGCTACCCTTGCGAACAGGCGCCCTGCTGACACGTAGTGGGCATGGATATCTAATAAAACGCTTTTGCTGACGGCGTCACCCAGGCCCATTGCCTGGCATATACGCAACCCTTCATCATCAATTGAAATAGCTTTGGGGTAGTCACTTAAAGTGGCATTACGTTCAAGAATTAGTGTATCAATGCCAGCCATGCCTAACAAATTGCCTGCGGTCAGCCCAGTTGGACCAGCTCCTACGATAACAACAGACACAGCCTCGCTATCCTGTTTCCCTGTGGCAATGCCATGAAGTGGGTTGGTGGATGTATCCCTCATTAAAACATATCCTCTATATGCATCAAAATATTGTGCTTCTATAGAGGATACGTCAATGAGATGCAGGGAGGCAATATTCTGTAACTTTATACTTTTTTCACTGCCAGCACAACATTCATTCCACCTATGCCGCGTCCGCCGAGGAGTACAGCGGTGCCGGATGATGGACGCGCTTCATCTTGCGCCATTGCTAAGCCAAAGCGCGGATCCAGTTCCTCACAATTGATTGTTGGTGGAACTATCTTATCTTGCAATGCGAGCAGCGCGGTAATCGTGTCGATTGCTCCTGCCGCGGCAAAACTATGGCCTTGTGTTGTGCGTGGGACGCTGACCGGTAACTTCTCCAAATCGCCGCCAAAGACCTGCTGTAATGCCTCTGCTTCTCCTTGATCTGAAAGAGGGAGCGCGTGGCCATCCAGGCTAAAGTACGCGATATCCTCGGTGGATATGTTGCCCTCCTGCATTGCAAGGCGGATAGCGCGTGCGTATTGTCTGCCACTAGAAGAAGGAACCGTTGGTCCATTGGCGTCGTTGGTTTGCCCAGAGCCAACGATCTCTCCGTAGATGGGAGCTCCACGTTTCAAGGCATGTTCGTAATCCTCAAGAATGCATATCCCGGCTCCCTCTGCCAGGATTAAGCCGCTAGCACGCCGGTCGAAGGGACGATAGGCTTTTGGATCATTTCCCACAGCGCAATAGGTATATTCACTGAGTTGGCCGAATAACGTAAGGCTGTAAGGATGTAAGAAGGCTTCACAGCCACCAGTGATCAGGACATCTGCCTCTCCGCGACGGATCGCGGTATAGGCCATGCTCAATGCTTCTAATCCTCCAACGGTATCATTGACGGGCGTCTTACAATATCCTTGAAGACCATAGCGAATGGATACCTGTCCCACGTTAGCGACTTGCAGCCAGGCTATCGCCGTGTATGCACTCATATAGCGTGGTCCACGTGTGTACAATGATTTAACTTGCTCCATCGCAAATTCAACGCCGCCAAGGGTGTTTGCAATTACTGTCCCTGTACGCTGTAGATTCTCTTCTTCCAGGACGAGATGCGCGTCATTCAATGCCTCCTGAACGGAAGCCAGGACAAAGTGGGTCATACGGTCAGTACGATTTACCAGTTTGCGGTCGATATAGTCGCTGGCTAGAAAATTACTGATTTCACCTGCTACCTGTATTGATAAATCATCAGTGCTGAAGCGTTGAATCGGTTTAATGCCGGAGACACCTTGACTGGTTGCCTGCCAGAAAGCTTTTTTCCCTATGCCATTTGCCGCGGTTACACCAATTCCTGTTATGACTACGCGTCGCATTGTTGTATGTTTCATTGTTATTCGCCTCTTGTAAACCTTGTGCTAAGGGGAGAAGGTTATCCCTTTTCCACAGAAAAGGGGCAAAGTTCTCATTCCACTCACCCCATGCTTTACATTACATCTGTTTATCAAGCCAATCAGGTTGTGCGAGAATAAGCGCACTGTTCACGCCTCCAAAACCACTCGAATGGGTCAGCGCCACGTTGACCGTCGCGGGGCGTGCGACATTTGGCACATAATCAAGATCACACCTGGGATCAGGCACCTCCTGGTTGATTGTCGGTGGAATGATTTGCCGTTCCAGAACCAGAGCAGTTACGATAGTTTCAATGGCACTGGCGGCCCCCTGCGCGTGGCCGATCATCGATTTTGTTGAACTGATCGGAATGTGGTAGGCCTGCTCTCCGAAGACCGCTTTATAGGCCGCCGTCTCCGCAACCTCGTTTGTGGGTGTTGAGCTTCCATGCGAATTGATGTAATCGAGCTGTTCTACATTGATTTCTGCCTCGTGCAAAGCGCGCCTCAGGATTTGTTGGAGCGGCGCTCCATCAGGGGGGAGAGCAGTCATGTGGTGGGCATTACTATTGGAGGTAAAGGCAATGATTTCCGCGTAAATGTGTGCGTTGCGAGCCAATGCAAGTTCTCGTTCTTCCAGAACGAGGACACCCGCTCCTTCCGCCATCACAAATCCGTCCCGTTGCAGGTCATATGGACGAGATGCCCGCTCCGGTTCGTCGTTGCGCGTACTCAACGCACCGAGAACGCAGAAACAATCCATGCCCGCGTAGCTGATGGAAGAATCGGACCCTCCAGTCAACATGCGATCGGCACGCCCCTCCTGGATTGCCCAGTATGCCTGTCCAATAGCGTCTGCCCCTGCTGAGCAGCCTGTTGAAATTACCAGGCAGTGCCCGTGTAACTGGTGGTGCGTTGCTATAGCGGCGGCGGGCGCGTGGGTCATCAGCAGTGTGAGTGGGATGAATTCGTTGGTTCTTTTATGGGGGGCATGTTCCCCGCGATTGGTCATCCGCACCCAGAGTAGTTCTCCTTCTTCGCTAGAGGCCATCGCCGAACCCAGGTATACACCCATCTGGTCGCGCTCTTCTTCGCTCAGATTGTTGAACAGCCCGGCATCTTGTAAAGCAAAATTGGCCGCGAGGAGCGCAAGCTGTGTGTTCCGATCAGTTAAGCGGCACTCAATTTCTGTCAGCCCCAACGCCTTTGGGTCGAAGTCTGCGATTTCTCCCGCGATCTGTGAAGGCAGGGGGCTGGCGTCGAAGCGAGTAATGCGCCGTATACCAGAACGGCCAGCAACGCAAGCATTCCAAAAGTTTTCTTTTCCTATGCCATTGCTGGCCAATACACCCAAACCTGTGATCACGACACGGCGTAACATGTTACCCTCCTTTGGTAGCATTAAAACGTTTCCTACACTATTCCTCCCCTAAGTATTGATGAAAATGAAGAGATTGCCTATGGTTTAGTTAGCGTTTTTTGTATGATTTGCCTCACTTTTGGCTAGTTAACGCAATGTGCATGTTTTTCCGGGGCCTCATCGCTATGCTCTTCGCGTAAATTTTTTTTGTGAAGGTGCGGCTGTGGCAGACGCCGTCTGCCACAGCCGCACCTTCACAAGTGGTTGCGAGCCGCCTGCGGCGAAAAAGTTGCACGCCGCGTTATTTATGAGCGAAAAAAGCTCCCGTTGCATTGAAATACAACATGAATACAATAAAGGAAGTATTGAAAGTGGGGTTGCAGAGGGCACTTGTCTGCGCCGGGATGTGGGAACACCCGAAAGGGGTTCCCACATCTATATACACTACGATCGAATATCCTTTCGCTTCAAGCCGATGCAGGTGCAGATAGCAAGCACGACGATCAGTAATCCCAGGGCTCCCCACGCCAGGAGCATCCGATTTGCTGAGTCTGTATGGCTAAATGTCGAGAAGAGCTGACCCTGGAAGGTGTAGTTATCTCCCCATAGTTTGTCCCCACCCAGTTTGTCACTATGCAGGCCGATCGATGTCCCCAGGGCGGCCATGGCCCAGCGCGTGGGGAAGACCATAGCGGCAGCTTGCAAGAAGTAGTCTTTGAGAGGTATTTCAACACCGGCAAAGACAACCTGTGGTATGAGCAGGAACGGCAGCAGGCTGTTGGCGCTATCCTCATTGGCAGCGAAGGCCGAGGCTGTCAAACCAACCATCAACCCTGCCAGGCCAGTGAGCACCAGTGTGACATAAGTCTCCAGCACTATTGGCAGGACAATTCCCTGGTGCAGTGGTTCGAAGAGATTGACGATGATCAACAGAGCGCCGCTTTGCACAAGGGCCAACATGCCCAGCACAAGAAACTTCGAACTTACATAGGGAATGATTCCCAGGTTGACTGTACGCTCGCGGCGATAGATAGACGCTTCCTTGACGATCTCTCGTGTACCGTTGATACAGCCAAAGAGCACGGCCACAAAAGCAATGATGAAGAGCGCTCGTTGTGCATTGATGCTATCGCCTATGACAATGAAGTCTTGTAGCGCTGCATTTTGCTTGGTTTTAGTATCTCCCTTAAAGGTGTTGACATATTGCTGGCCCGTGGAGTCTGTCTTGAGATAAGTAAGGATCTTGTTACAGTCAACCACGTCATTTTTCCCCGTGTTCAGGCCGATGATGCCGCCTGACTGGGGCGGGAGCGCAATTTTGGTAGTGCTGATACGTGGTGCGCATTGCACCACTTTGTTGGCGTCAAAGATGCCCGCCCCTACCTCAAATCTGATCAAGAGCATCAACAGGAGCGCGATTAGCGGCGCCTGTAAGAGCAGAATAATCAGATTACTCGTATCGTTTTTGAGTAATTCAAGGTTGCGCTGATTTAGCAGGAAGAACTGCTTAAAGGGATTGCCGCGTTTTGGCCGTTTAACTTCCTTCTTTACCGCACCGTTGACTTTGCCCGTCTCAGCCGGTCCGGTTCTGAGTGGGGCCATGACATATTGCCTGTATTGTTCGGAGACCTTGAAGCGCGCTGACGCCTCCTCCGGGATATTTGGGTTTTCCTCAGTCGGTTCCAGGCTGCTATAAATTTCGGCGAAGTCGGTTTTGCCGAAATATTTTTTTGCCTCTTCAGGAGGTCCGAAAAAGGCTAAACGCCCTCCCTGGCAGAGGAAACAGACGTAGTCACAGGTATTGATATTGTTGGTCGCGTGCGTCACCAGCACGATAGTATGTCCCTTGTCAGCGAGCCTGCGCAGTAGGAACATCATCTTGCGGTCCAGGCCGGGATCGAGGCCCGATGTCGGCTCATCCAGGAAGAAGATGCTGGGATTGGCAAGCAACTCCAGGGCGATTGAGACACGTTTGCGTTGTCCACCTGAAAGCTTCTTGACCAGGAGTTTGCGCCTTCCGGACATCTCGACATCTTCCAATACTTCATTGATACGCTGCTTGATCTGTGCCGATGTAAAGTCGCTGGGTAGGCGTAATTTAGCGGCGTAGTAGAGCGCCCGCTCAACGGTCAAATCGCGGTGAACGATATCATCCTGCGGTACATAGCCAAGTTGGGAACTAAAAGCTGCCAGGTTGCGATAGTAGTCCTTGCCATTATAGAGTACTTTGCCCGACTGCGCGGGACGTAACCCGTTCAGCGCATCCATCAGCGTTGATTTGCCTGCTCCAGAACCGCCTACCAGCGCTACGAATTTGCGTGGAGGGATGGTAAAAGAGAGGTCGCTGAGCAAGACGTAATTGTTGCTACCCGTCTTTTTGAGGTTATAAGCATCAATACGAATAAAGTTACTCTCGTCGTACTGTGTCAGTTGATTGGCCTCGTAGACCAACTTATAGGGTCCGATACGAATTTCATCGCCTAACTTGAGGAGATGGCTGGTGGTCAATTCGGAGTTCACGAAGACATGATTGGTGCTGTTCAGGTCGAGAATGCGATATGTGCCGCCTTCGCGCACAAGGCGTGCGTGATGCGCTGAGACCTGCGGATGATTGAGTACCACCGTATTACCCGGCACTCTTCCGATGGTGAGTTCGGGAGCGCCCAGCCTGATCGGCTGCACCGGAGCTAACATATCCTGTTGCTCCCCCGTGCCATCGTTGTAAACGAGTGTGATGAGCGTGCCATTCTCATCGCCGATACGGAAAATGTCTCCTCGTGCAAGTGTATGGCGGAATGGCTCGTCTCCGCGTATTTTTCGACCCTGGTACAATAGTCCGTTAAGCGTTCTTGTTTTATCCGGATGAGGATGGATGAGTATGTATTGACCACCCTGGCGTATTATCTGAATATGCTGATTCGAGACGATACCGCCATCGCGAATAGTGATATCGTTGCTGGTCTCGCGCCCGATATTGATAACCTCTTTCGTCAGAGGATACGTTTGCCTGCTACCAGAAATATTGCTGCTCACTTCAAGCGCAGGGATACCTGTCGTACCTGGCGCAGCGATTTGTGTTTCATCTGGCCGTCCCGACAGCCCAGACGTGGGATAGGCTGGGAATGGCTGCTGATATGGCGTGGGTTGATATTGCTGTGGTGGTGGCGTAGGTTGGTACTGCTGCGGCGGTGGCGTCATCTGGTACTGCTGTGGCGGCGGAGTGGGTTGATATTGTTGAGGCGGTGGCGTGGGTTGGTACTGCTGTGGCGGTGGCGTCAACGGAAATTGCTGTTGAGGCTGAACAGCATATTGTGCTGAGGAGGCTTGTTGCTGGTATGAAGGTAAAGGTGGAACAGCTTCGTGCGCTCCTGTATGAATTTGAAATAAGAACGTGGTTTCTTCCCCAAGGGAAATAGTATTCCCGTCAGTAATAGTAGCCTGCTGGACCTGCTGGTAGTTAACGGCCATTTTATTCTGAGGGGAGAGCTTCTCAATGCTCCATATGCCGTTATTCCAAATGATGCGGGCATGTGACCTGGAAACTTTTTGATCTCCCTTAACCACGATATCATTGGTAGACTCTCGTCCAATGGTGGTAACGGGCTTATTGATAGGAAAGGTTTGACCCGCGAGTGGCCCTGTGAGAAATTTGATTGAGCCGGACACTGGTGGTTTCATAGCTGCGTTCACACTCTATCTCCTGCCTGTAGCGCCTTTTGAGGTACAAATTAATTTGCAATAGTTGCGCTCACGAGTTCAATTATATTATAGAGCTTCGTAACTGGCAATATGCCTTAAAAAATGGCTCTCCATCTCCTGTTTCTCAAGGAGACGGAGAACCGTGCTGGATCAGTGCGTAGCTACCTGCTCACCTTGTGCGATGGCCAGCCCGAGGCGCGGTCGAGTTGCGACATACATCCCCTCGATAGCCGTTTCCGAAGACATCGAGGAGCGCAAGAAGACCTTATGATAGACCTGGTACATGGCCTTGGCTCGCTCGGCTTCTTCAGCCGGTAGTTGTCCTGCCAGGCCTTCTATCGGCAGTTCCTTGGGTAAATCCACGGCATCGTTCTGATCTTCTATGCCCGAAACGACGTACAGAAAGGCTTCATTCAGCGCTTCGGCGTCGCTGTAGTCGTTGTGGGTAAGCTGCTGTGCCTGCCAGAAGTAGTTCGCTTTTCCTCTGTACTGCAGGTACAGCCCTGATACAATTACCATCAGGCGGAGATAGGCGTGACGATAACTATGCTCGTAGAAATGGAGCGCCTGTGCTTCCGTGACTTCACCACGGGCCATACTGGCGATACTCGCCGCGGCTAACATTGAGCCGTGCGTGGCCAGGTGTACGCCCGTTGAGAGCAGGGGATCGATGAAACAGGCGGCATCTCCAACCATGAAGTAGCCCGGTCCGCATATTTTATCGGACATGTACGAGTAATCTTGTTCAGCCTTCAACTGTCCCGGGACGATGGTAGCGGACTTCAGAAGATCGAGGATAAGCGGGCACTCGTCCATTGCCTCATAGTAAATCTGCTCCGGGGATTTTCCCTGTTGCCTTTTCTCTTTGAAGGTTGTCTTATGCAGTACCAGGCCGACACTCATCGTGCCATTGTGCAGAGGGATACCCCAGAACCAACCGTCGGGCACAGACCCGACCGCGATAGCGCCATCGGGAGCAAAGGACATTCTACCGGCATCTTGCCAATATCCCCAGATGGCGACGTTTTGAAATGCATCGTGATAGTGTCGATTCTTGAGGTAGCGCATCCCCATGATACCGGCGCGTCCCGTTGCATCCACGAGCGTATCAAAGGAGATTTCACCGGTGTTGGTATCCCCGGCTCCCTGCGCCCAAATAGCGCTGCGCGGCCTTTCTCCCTCGAAAGTGAGACCGCGAATCTCCGTACCCTCGTAGACTTTCACCCCCTGGCTCTTAGCATGTTCTAACAGCAGTTGATCAAACTCTGAGCGGATTACCTGGAAACTATACGGGTGGCGCAATTTTGTAAAATCTAATTCCCATGACTCATTGCCCCATGCGAAGTAGCCTCCGTCCTTGCGTTGAAAACCGTGAGCTTCGATTTTCTCCCGCGCGCCAATGAGATCCAATATTTCCAGGCAGGATGGGAGGAGTGACTCGCCAATATGATAGCGCGGAAAGACTTCTTTCTCGATAAGTGTCACGTCGAAACCCTCACGGGCGAGCAGGGTGGCTGTGGTAGAACCGGCAGGTCCGCCTCCGACTACGAGAACCTGGGTGGATGTGTTCATGCTTTCTCCTTCTGACATGTAACCGAGTATCTCAAGGATAGCGCATCTGCCTTCTTTCGCAGTGTGGCTGACCTTGAATGGAGGAGGAATGTTAACAACCTTCCTCTTATTAACCCCATAAATACTCCCAAGGATGTTAACCTTGCAATGTAAACGCTGGACAGACTACGAATTTGAATACGGACTTGTATCAGACAAACGGGCGGGCTTTCAAGGCCTTGCCCCGTTCCTGATTGTCTAAAGCATACCATATCAATTGCTGTGTTGTAGTTATTTCGATCACAGCAGAGGAGTGAGGGTAATCACAGGTTGGCGTTTTCCCTCGTCAGAAATTGCTCAATCAAAGGAGTAACGACCTCCGCCTGCGAATACATAAAGAACCGCTCACCGCCAGCAACGAGATGGTAACCGGCACAGTTGGGCAGATGCTCGGACAGCCAGCGCGTTTTGGCTTCTGGAGCGAGGGCGTCGTCATAGCGGTTGATCAGTAGAACAGGCATGGTCAGCGCATCCAGGCGCTTCCGCATGTCGTAGTAGTGAATGACTGGGAGCACAGAGAATTTGTAGACAAAAGGCCAGAGCTGTAT
>JBGQJX010000138.1:0-9524 GCA_041499255.1 Ktedonobacteraceae bacterium
GATCGGTTTCCTGGTCGTTGTCGTGGTGGGAGCATTGGCAAGCGCCGCCGCGTCCTCTGTGCTTGTAGGGACGCATCTACAGCTGCAACAGATTGCCGCTGGCCCGGCAGCTATTGCAATATACCTGGCCACGGTGGTGGCTTTGTTGGAGGACGTGGTGATTTTTTACACGGTCACTCGTAACAGGAGCATTAGCCTGCGCCTGGCATTATACTTACTGCTCATTATAGTCGCTGGCGGTATCGCCGTAGTTTTGCTGACCATTGTATGAACCCCCTCCCGTATCTCTTTTCCCTTCAAGTATGGACACCCGAACCCCACTATTCAACTGTTCCCAGCGACGCGTCTAATGCGGGGATCGATGAATATGTCAAATTCATCAAAACTTGGGCTTGAAAATTCCGAGACTATAGCTCCTTCATCACCAGCTTGAAACCAGTGCCAGGTATCAGGGGAAATAGTGTATTGATCTCCTGGATTGAGTTCGATTTCGTGCAATACCGTGTAGTATGCTTCGCTGCCTCGCGGAATGCGCGCGCGCAAGTTCGTGCCAGGTATGCCCTCGACATAGAGCCATACCTTGCCCTGTCGGCAGCGGAAAGTCTCCATTTTACCAGGGTTGGTATCACTCAAAGGGGGATGGCGGTGCTGCGGACAAGTCTGGCGCGGGAACATGACCAGCTCTTTGGCGCAATAGCGATCGTTGTTGGTATAAACCACTATTTGCAGTCCTGTGCGCTCTAATTCGTTCAGGCCAAAGTCCACAATTTCGATGTTCCGCTTTTCTGTAGACGTGAGCAGAATGTTGGCGTTGGCAAGTATGTCGATCGTGAGCTGTTTTGCCTGCTCGAACTGGCGGCGGTTTAGCATTGCAGGTTTCCTTTCTGGATTGTGTCTTCTTGTGCGCAAACAATATTTTTTGTTGTCACTGCGCGTGTGTCCCAGGTATAATACGAGCAGCCTTTTTCAGTTGTTACGGCTTCCGCTGGTCAATTGTGGAACTCCCATTATTGTCAGACTCTGCTGGCGAATGACAGATAGAGTGAAATGTCCTGGTGAAGGAAAAGAAACGTTCCTTTGCTACCATGCACGCACCAGCATGCGAAGCCGTCGCATAGTAGGGGCGATGCCTTGTGCTCGCCCTGTGACGGACCTGTTTTTCAGGCCCAATGGAGTAGTACCGCATGTCCACTTCCGCTTCTCGCGTCGCAACATTTGGAACGACTATTTTTACCGAAATCAATATTCTGGCACAGCAGTATAACGCGCTGAACCTGGGGCAGGGAAAGCCTGATTTCGACACTTCCCCTGATATTGTGGCACATATGATCCAGGCGTTGCAGTCAGGCCAGCATAACCAGTATCCCCCTGGCATTGGCATCCCATCACTGCGCAAAGCCATTGTCGATCACGCGGCGCGTTTCTACAACCTGGAGATCGACCCGGCGAACGGCGTGATTGTCACTTCCGGCGCGACGGAAGGGATTTTCTCGGCTGTGCTTGGTCTGGTTGATCCAGGAGACGAAGTGATTGTCATCGAGCCGTTTTACGATTCGTACGTGCCCAATATTATCATGGCGAACGCCGTGCCGGTCTATGTGCCCCTCCATCCTCCGGCCTGGACCTTTGATCCCGACGAGCTGCGCGCCGCGTTCAGCAAACGCACGCGTGCGCTGATCTTGAATACGCCGCAGAACCCCGCCGGGCGCGTCTTTACCCGGCAAGAATTGAGCCTGGTCGCCGGGTTGTGCATCGAACACGATGTGACGGTTATTGCCGATGAAGTGTACGAGCACCTGACCTTTGGGGATGCGCAGCATATTCCCATCGCCACGCTGCCGGGCATGTTCGAGCGCACGGTCACCGTCAGCAGCGCCGGAAAGTCATTCAACGCCACAGGATGGAAGGTCGGCTGGGTCTATGGTCCCCCTGATCTTGTATCGGGTGTATGGCAGGCGCACCAGTTCGTGACATTCGCGACACACCATCCCTCGCAGGTAGCAATTGCCTACGCGCTCAACCTCCCCGATACGTACTACGAAGACTTTCGCTCAATGTACGAAAGAAAGCGCCGCTTGATGATGTCCGCCCTTGATACTGCCGGACTGAAATACCAGGTCCCACAAGGAACCTACTTCATCATGGCGGATTACTCGGACGTGTTTGATGGCACGCCAATGGAATTTACGCGCCATCTCATCAAAGACATCGGCGTAGCCTCAATCCCCCCGGAGACATTTTATGGCCAGCAGCACGCCCACATCGGCCACGGCTACGTACGCTTCGCCTTCTGCAAAGGCGACGACGTATTGGGACAGGCGAAAGAGCGACTAGCGAAACTCGTCCCGTAGGGGCGGGAGAGGAGAGGACGAGGGGAGGGGACGCTTGCGTCGCCCCCGCCGCTTAGGGACGCAGCCGCATTCGGGGAATGAAGAAGGCAGCATCGCCCCTGTCCCTCCCCCTGTGGAGCCCGTTGCTCCGCCTCTACTTTCGTTTCATGCTCTTAAGATAACCAAATACTAGGAGTTAGAGCAAATGTTACATTTCTTACAAAATTTCGTCCAAATTAGCGAACCAATGTTCGTAACGCGGTAAGAACATAGCATAGCTAAGATGAATACACAGTGTCCGCGACGCCGGAGCTATTGGGCAAAAATTAGGTACGTAGAGGAGATTATTTTATGCCTGATCTTAACTTTGACTCCATCAAGCATCTCAACCCATACAATGTAGAATACTGGCAGGCGCGTGAACTGATGCCACTGCTTGGGTACAAAAGTAGTTGGCAGAACTTTGAAAGCGTGATTGAAAAGGCCAGGGTTTCTTGTGAAGCGACCGGCAATATTGTCGCTGATCATTTTAATGACGCCATTAACATGATCGAGACAGGGAAGGGAGCGCACCGCCAGGTCAAAGACTACTATCTTTCCCGGCTAGCTTGCTACTTGATTGCAATGAGAAGAATTAGCAGCAAACCTCTTTAGAATTACACAGACCGATGGCAAACTTCGCCGCGAGAGAATTGTAGGTGAGGATCGAGCTATCGAGACGCATTTTGGAGTTGGCCGCACTGTCCGGAACACGCTTCGAGAATTGCATGCTCCGCTCCCCGAAGATCTCCCATCCGCAACATCTATTCGCAAGCAGCTTGAAGACCGCCGCCGCGCCAGGAATAAGCAACTGCGCGGCAAAAAGCAACAGAATATCCAGGATACTCTGCTCTAAGGCAAAGGAAAGTATAGATATTTCTTTGTAGGAGATGAATATGACTGCAATTTGGCACAACGACGGGACTGAAAAGAAGCCTAAGGAGGTACTAGAATGCTTAATCCTCAATTTTCAATAGGAGACCAGAACGAAATCAGCAATGCATCCGACCGCGTGGTTGTCGTGGCCGCGCGTATTGCCCTGAAGGAATACCGCGACTACTCTGCCTACATTTGCCAGCCTGATCGTGCCTTCCAGGACTGTGTTCGCATGGCATTTTATACAAAAAATAAGATTGACCGCCACATCCCAAAAATTCTCGGGCGAATTGAAGCGATTTCTGGTGACGAAATCGAGAGAAGGACCGACCTGTTAGATATCGAAAAAGCAAGGTTACGAACGCTGCTCAATACAATGGAGTCTGCAAGAAGCGAAGACTGGAGCAAAAGGCAGTTCGCCTTACAAGGACGGGGCTTCCAGAAAGGACGTTCTGTGAAAGCGGGCATATCAATGGGGGTGCAGCAACTCGCTAGCTAATAGGCTTCAAGTTAGGGACTCTCGAAAATTAAATTGTCCCAGAGATGATATAGCCCGAGAGATTGTTGATTGTCAGATAACATGGTTTATGGTAACTTTTAGGGCATATCACCTGCTCCCCCTCAGACCATCTTTACTTCATGGTGGTTGTCAGATCCGAAATCAGGACCGATTCTGACCGCATGAGCCAGTATACTGGGCAAATAACATCATTCTTTGGAGGAAAGACGCATGTCTGGAACAAACGATTTCGATTTTCTTCTTGGCTCTTGGAACTTTCGCAACAGGCGGCGTACGAACCCATACAGCCTCAGTCAAGACGGTGAGTGGGAAGAATTCGTTGCCAGCCTTACAGGCGCAAAATATCTCGATGGGAAAGTCATCATCGAGCAGTATGAAGGCACGTTTCCCAGCGGGGAGAAATGGCTAGGACTCGCCATTCGCACCTTTGATCAGCAGAAGCAGCAATGGTCGATTCGGTGGCTTGATAATCGAAATCCACCGGATTTCAGGCCGCTGGTAGGAAAATTTGAAGATGGCGTTGGGCTATTTTCTCAGGTGATAGAAACCCCAGATGGTCAACCGCTGCATGTGCGGTTTACCTGGGATGAGATTACGGCGAATACGGCGCGTTGGCAGCAGGCTTTTTCGTTTGATGGGGGGAAGCATTGGGAGACGAATTGGGTGATGGAGTTCACAAGAGAGCGGTAGCCATCACGGTTGTGGCGAGGCCCTTGGGGCCTTGCATTTCAATGAAAGGAGCGAGATGTATGTCAGATACGAGTGCTGATACGCGTGTTGGGTTGGGCGCGAGCGCGAGACAAGCGCAGGCGCAAGCCATGGAAACGTGCTGTCCCGTCATAGAGCTGCGCCAATATGTGATGAAACCAGGTCGCCGCGACGATCTCATTGCCTTGTTCGAGGAGCATTTCATTGAGGGGCAAGAAACATACGGCATGCGGATTATCGGCCAGTTCCGCAATCGCAACCATCCTGACCAGTTCGTCTGGATGCGCGGTTTTGCCGACATGGAGGCGCGGCGGAAAGCCTTGGAGGGCTTTTACGGTGGCCCGATCTGGAAAGAGCATCGCACTGTGGCCAACGACACGATGATCGATTCGTCCAATGTTTTGTTGCTCAAACCTGCTCGCGCCGCATCAGGCCTTCGGCTCGATCCGGCCGATCGCCCGACGATGGATGCGAAAGGCCCGGCGGGAGGGGTCATCATCGCGACGATATACTCTTTCGATGCGCCGGTTGACGCGAAATTTGTCGATTTCTTCGAAACCGACATCGCCCCCGCGCTTCGCGGCGCAGGCGCGACGCTTTTGGGACATTTCGTCACCGAGCCGAGCGAAAACACCTTTCCGCAGCTGCCGGTGCGCGAAGGCGAGCACGTCTTCGTCTGGCTCGCCTCGTTCGCCGCCGACGCGGCGTATGCGGCGCATCAAATCGCTTTGACAAAGAGCCAGGCGTGGATCAAATCGCTTGTCCCCGCTTTGAAGGTTTGGCTGTCAAAGCCGGCAGAGGTGTTGGAATTGGCACCGAGCAGGCGTTCGCTCTTGCGCCATCGCTCGGCTCAGGAAAGTGCCGACGCCGCGCCGCAGTGACAGTGGGAACGCTTCACACTTTGTCTGATAGAGGTAAGGTTAGGTTACCGGAGGCGTGTGATGAGGAAGCGTTTCGGGAAGTGACGCATGCTGCGATTGTAGTCGCTCAACAAAAAAACGCAACACGGAACCAGTCTCATTAGATGCGATTGTCCCGTATTGCCCTAGAGATGAGAGACTGTAGCCCAAAGAGCTCTGAGAGGCAGAAGAATGGAACTGATCGAAGAAGTGAAAGAGTTACTGATAGAGACGGAAAAAGTGCTCAAAGGCAGTGCGCGTCGCTTGTTTATGGCACGGACAGTACATGCATTGGGAGAAAGAGGAAAGCCGCCTGGCAGAACAGGAGTTAGGATGGAATCGTGGGACCATCCGGAAAGGTCAGCGCGAATTGGAGAGCGGGATCATCTGTCTCGATGCATATTCTTTGCGAGGCCGCAAGCGCAGTGAAGAGCATCTGCCCAACTTGCTCAAGGATATCACCGCCATCGTGGATGGGCAGAGTCAAGCAGACCCGCAGTTTCGCACGAATCGTCTCTACACGCGCCTGACGGCAACAGAAGTGCGCCGCCAGTTGATCGCGCAATATGGCTATCGTGATGACGCATTGCCCACTGCGGAGACGATCGCCACCAAGCTGAACGAGCTGGGATAGTATCCAAAAAAGGTGGCCAAGAGTCAACCCCAAAAAAACTCCCCGAAACCGATGCTATCTTCGCCCAGGTGAAGCAAGCGTCCCCACCACCCCCCTTTCAAGTATAGGTTTTTTAGGAATTCGAGTTGAGGCAATTTGCCAAGCCTTTTGCTCTCAGCCATCATTCCAGACCCTGATTGTGACAAAAACAGACCTTGACAAAAACTCCAGTCACGCATAGAATTATACATACGAGTCCGACTAAAGAGTCTAACTATGAAGTTTACATCTCTTGATGCTCTGGAAGGAAGATGCTGTATGCCCTATGCACGCTTTGAAAGGCTTCCAGTGGAGAAGCGTACGAAACTGCTAGAGAGCGCGGCGCAAGAATTTGCGAAGTGTGGCTTTGAGGATGCTTCAGTCAACCGCATCCTGGAGCAGGCTCAGATGAGTAAGGGAGCTGTTTATTATTACTTCGAGGATAAAGTCGATCTCTTTTGCACCGTGGTGCAATACGCCATTGCGCAGCTTCATCTCATCGATACTCAGGTCGATATGTCGCAGCTCACCGTCAAAACGTTCTGGCCGACCTTTGCTGAACTGCACCGCTTACCGTTGCTGCGCTCGTTCGAGCAGCCCTGGCTGTTCGGAGCAGTGCAAGCGGCGGGCCACCTCTCCGAAGCCGCTCTTCTTGAAGAGCCGCTGGCCAGTATCGCGCGGCAAATTAGTGCCTACGCCATGGCATTTGTGACACGCGGGCAGGAACTTGGACTGATTCGTCATGATCTGGCAGTCGAACTGCTCTTCGATTGGATAGCCGCACTCGACCACGCCAGTGACGTTTGGCTGCTCGGGCGATGGGAACAGCTTGATCGCGAGAGAATCGCGGAGATATCCGATCAGACCGTTGATGCCATGCGGCACGTCCTTGTTCCCCTAACAGGGGAGAGCAGAGATGTGAGCAAGAAAGAGGGATAGCCTATGAACACCGATGCACGTCTCACACCCGCAGCCCATCGACTCCAGGAATGGGTGGTACGCAAGGTCAATGATACGATCTGGGGCGAACAGTTCGCGCGCTGGATGGGAAAGGTGCCGGGAGTCTGGCAAGTGCGCTGGAAAGTGGGAAAGCAAGGGGAGATCCCCTGGACACCCTTGAAACGACCTCTGGCCGAGGCGACGATAGCGCTGGTCACGACGGGAGGCGTTCACCTGTGTTCTGATCAGCCGTTTCGCCTCAAATCAGATGACTCGTTTCGCCTCATCCCACGCTCAGCCTCCAGCACCAACCTGTGCATCACCCACGAACACTACGATCGGCGCGATGCCGCGCGCGATCTGAACCTGATCTTTCCCTTAGAGCGCCTGCTTGAACTAGAAGCGCAAGGAGTCGTGGGCTATGTTGCCGAAACGCACTATGGTTTCGGCTTCACCGACAATCCCCACGAACTGTTATCTCCAGGTCACAAGATTGGCACGCTGCTGGCGCAGGCCAACGTTGATCTCGCCCTGCTCGTGCCTGCCTGACCGATCTGCACGCGGTCCGTGGGACTGCTCGCACGTGAAATCGAAGCCTGCGGCGTGACCACTGTCGCGCTTGCCCTGGTGCGCGAACTGGCTGTCGCCGTCAAAGCGCCTCGCATGCTCTCTCTGCACTGGCCCTTTGGCCATGCTCTCGGCGAGCCGGGAAATCGCCTGCAACAACTCACCATCCTGCATGATGCCTTCTCGATGGCTCAAGCCTCGCCGCGCCCTGGCCTGGTCGTCGATTTGCCCTACCAGTGGCGGCGGCACCACTACGCACCCATCGCAGACTGGTCGATGGGAAGCGAGGCATTCAAGGGGGCGATGGCACACACGAGAGAAGGCGAAGAAACACAGGGCTTGTGAATGGATCAGGGTCTGTGAGCAGGAGAACGAACATGCCTTGCCCGGATCGATGAGCGCAGTGGAAACAAGAGGTGTCAACGGCCTTTAGCCATTTGAGCAGACCGCAAGTGTGGGGCCTGGTACTCTGGAGCGCGGGGATCGCACTGTCGGGAGCAGCAGGGATTACGCAAATCAGTGCTCTGCTTGCGTTGGTGTTGGAACAGCAGGAACAAACGGTGTTTCAACGCTTACGTGAGTGGTATCTGGACGCGAAACACACAAGCGGGAAGAAGCGGCGGGACCTGGAGGTGACCACGTGCTTTGCGCCCTTGTTGCGATGGATCGTTCGTCTGTGGGGGCAGGGGAATCGGCAGATGGTTCTGGTGCTGGATGCCACGACGCTGGGGGAGCGTTGGACGATTTTGTCGATCAGCGTGGTGATCCGCAGTTGCGCCATTCCGGTGGCGTGGAAAGTGCTGGGTGGACATGAGAAAGGCAGTTGGCGACCGCATTGGGAAGGGCTACTCAAGCACCTGGACGGCTGCATTCCCGCCGAGTGGCAAGTGCTGGTGATGGCCGATCGAGGCTTGTATGCGCGCTGGCTGTTTCAGGCGATCCTCGCGTGTGGCTGGCATCCGTTTTTGCGCATTAACCTGGGAGTCAAAGCACGGATCGTAGGGGAAGAGACCTTTGACTGGATTAGGCGCTGGGCACCAGTACCAGGCACCCATTGGAAAGGGAGGGTGGAGTGTTTTGCGGGGAAGCAGAGTCGGCTGACGTGTTCGTTGCTCATACATTGGGAAGTAGGCTACGAAGATCCCTGGGCCGTGCTCACAGATCTCTCCCCCGAACAAGCCGAGGTGAGTTGGTATGGCATGCGCACGTGGATCGAAACGGGCTTTAAAGACTTTAAACGTGGCTTGTGGGGCTGGCATCACAGCAAAATGCAGGATGCCTGTCGGATCGAACGGTTGTGGCTGGCCATGGCTGTAGCCCAGCTTTGGACTGTGAGTATTGGGTGTCAGGCAGAGGAAGAAACCCAGCAGAAAGGTCTTGGGGAAGCACTGCCAGCTCAGCATATCGCTCGTCGGCGACGCAAGCGGCCTGCTGGCCAGCCACCGCCTCGTCGGTTGAGTTGCGTCGTCCGTGGACGCCTTGGCTTAGTGGCAGCGCTGTTCACGGCAGAGGTCTTGCCGTGTGGCACCCTGCTGGCTGAAGCATGGCCTGAGACCATGACCTCGCCCAGAAAGCTCCCGAAGCCTTCGCAACTCCGTCAGCGCGAGCGCAAACGTGAGCAGAAACGCCGTGCGCGCGCACGGGGACGCGCTGCCGCATAACCTCGCTTAAAAAACCTATACCTGAAAGCCACCACCCCCTGCCCCTACGGGAAATCGGCGTTTCTTCCTCCTGAACTTGACGCCTATTGGGCGATGCCTTGTGCTCGCCCTGGTTGGGTGAATGCGCCCCGTTGCACTTGTTCTGTCATTCGCCAACAAAGTCCTGAAAGCGGACCATGACGCCAGAACAAGCGCTGGCTGTACGAGCAGCAGGGAAGCCCCCTACAGAGCAGCCATCAGCTTGATGGAAGTGGCACTGTAATACCAGGGCATAGCATCCTACAGTAAAGTCTCTAATCACCAAAACCACATTTGCACCCATCAGTTATAATA
>JBGQJX010000139.1:0-9508 GCA_041499255.1 Ktedonobacteraceae bacterium
CGTACGAGGTCGGAGTAGCGAGCAACTTGCCGACCTATGCAGAAAAATGTGGCCTTCACCCCGTACCGCTGAAGAATTGCCAGTACCCGTGGCGTATAGTAAGGGTTTGGGCCATCATCAAAGGTCAGTGCAACCTCCGGGAGGTAAAGATTGCCTGTGTAGAGGAAGCGGTTTTGCGATTGGAGAGCTGCAATCTGTTGCCACAATAACGTTGGAAACGGCCGAATGGGAGATTGCAGTGTTGCTGTGGTTGGCGACTTCGTTAAGAGTGTTGCTTCCTCTGGAGTGGTACTCTCTTTTGAAAGCGGTACGATCAAAGGATTCATCGTGCTCAAGGCCAACGCACCTAAAAGGCCCAGGATAGTGCAAAGAGTAACCACAAGGGAGATACGCTTCGTGCTTGTTCCTGGCTGACGTCGAGAAATAACCTGGCTTTTGATATCCTGTATACCCATTTCTTCTACCCTTCAGTAACCACTATGAGCAAGTGTTATATTTTATCTTTGCATGTAGATAAGCGTTATAACTGGGAAAGCCGTTGGAGTTACTTTTGTATTATACCGAGCGTTTGGCTGCAATCTACTGAAAATAGTACCATATGATAGACTCTCTAGAGTAGCAGATCAGAATGCAAAGGACAGAGGTAATATGTCACATAAAATGGAATGACAGTTACTGACTAAGCTTTTCCGACGTTTCTCTTATTGAAATAGTAAACATATGAAACATTTGTCTCTAAATCATTAGACCCAATCAATGGAGTCTTGACTATGCAGCCCCAGGGTATGACGCGGTGGTATCAAGAACAATTACATGCCTGCTCTATCTTTATTCTCTGTTGTATGGTTATATTTCTTTCAGGTTGTTCTGATTTATTATCTGGTATCTCTGATACCCCTACTCCCACTCCTACTTTTACCAGACCTACTGCAACATTGATCCCTGTACAGCTGAAGGCTGATAGTCAAGGTATCCCCACTGAATCTTTAACACGCTCTCAGCTTGAAAAAGTCCAAAGTATCATGGCGGGTATGTCACTTAACCAGAAACTCGGGCAGCTTATCGTCGTGGAATATATTGGGAATAATTATCAGGGCGGGCTGCAATATATGATTTCCCAACAATTTGTCGGTGGTTACATGTACCAGGAGAGCAACCACAATTTTGATTCTCCCTATGATGTGGCGAGTCAGGTTGATGCTCTTTCTCAGCAGGCGATGCGCAACGCAAAAATTCCATTGATCATTGCCACTGACCAGGAGGGAGGCCTGGTCAATCGATTGTACCGATTTCACGGCTATTTGCCATCAGCTGCGGACATGGCTGCTAGCGGCAAACCTTCTGTGGCACTCGAGCAAGGATCGCAGTCCGCGAAGTGGATGCTTGAGCTGGGCATCAACACTGATCTTGCCCCCGTTGTTGACGTGCATTCGGTTGATCCAGCAATTTTAGAGTCGCGTATGTTTGGGCGGAACCCCAGGACGGTTGCTACGTATGCAGGAGCTTTTCTCAGCGGCCTGCAAAATAACGGCGTTGCTGGCTGCCTCAAACATTTTCCAGGGCTGGGCGCCATTAGCTCTGATCCTCACGCTGGATTACCAACTGTCAACCGCAGCATGACACAGTTAAATAACATTGATCTCGCTCCTTACAGGCTCATGATACAAAATGACCAGCCAGCCATGATCATGTCTACAGATGTGCTTATGCCTGCTATTGATCCGGCCCTGCCAGCAGAATTATCTTTTAAAGCCATTACCGGTGTCTTGCGCAAACAACTGGGCTACGATGGCGTCGTTATCACTGATGGCCTCTACATGGGTGGCATCAGCCAGCGCTGGTCCCTCAGCCAGGCAGCGGTCCTCTCCATTATTGCTGGCAATGATATGATCGAGGGTCCCTATACCCCCAATCTTGTCGCTAGCGTTGTCTCTGCTCTCAAACAAGCCATTCAGCAGGGGAAATTAACCATGGATCGTGTCAACGAGGCGGTAGAACGCATCTTACTTTTGAAAGTCCATTTCGGTATTATCAAGATGTAGTTTGATGTCCATCGCCATGATGCCGACGTGCTGGATAAATCCGCACTCTACGCTAAGCATGCCTCAATTTGACATAATATTTTTTTACACATTTTACGGTTGATGACTTCTCTCACCACGTCCCAGCTCTTCTAAAGAGCCCAGGATAATCTAGCACAAGCCCAGCGTCATCAACGGGCAATTCGGCCGTATACCAACTAACACCGTTTTTGAGACTCTCATAACGGTAGTGACTCCTGTTGGAAGTAACCTCCAGGCAGGTGTAGCGCTGCTCTACAACTGCGATTTGCAACTGTGGAAGAAGAATGTAGACCATGTTGAGTGTCGAAGACGTACCTGGCCGGAGAGCCAGCCGTCTTATCGGCAGCGTATTGGTGAACGGCGTTGCTGAAATATCTACATCCAGGCACCCGCTCAGGGCTGATATTACTTCACCTGTCTCATTTGTCCAGGTCCCTTTCCCATCAGTGGAAAGATGAATCTCCTGGGGGGAGTGACTCAACAAGCTCAATTGCACACTACGGAGCCTCCAACTACTATCGCAACGGATTACATACTGCGCCCGAAACGGCACTTGCTGATACACTCCAATTATCACACTATCTGCGATAATGCTATCGTTGTTATGTATCAGGTGAAGGTGTTCTAATCCTGGTTCCTCCCAGGGAATCCATATAACATGCCGTTCCATTAAGCTCTCCTCAGTTTCCCGTTTTCGACTCTGAAAACGGGATTTTCGTGAAGATTCGGCCAGGCTACTAAAGCATAACCTGGTCGATGTAGCACCAGCGCCAGTCTTCGCCGGGTTGGAAGGATTGTATAATCGGGTGGTTGGTCGCGTGGAAATGCTTTGTCGCATGCTTGTTTTTCGAAGAGTCGCAGCAGCCGATGTGCCCACAAATAAGGCACTCACGCAGATGTACCCAGGTGTCGCCAGTTTTCAAGCAATCCTCGCAGCCATTTGCGCTGGGTGTGACTTCTCGTATCTGATCAAGATGGGTGCACGTCTTTGCCATTTGTATCTTCTTTCTTTTTTTATTATTTCACAAACACCTGCAGCAGCCATAATCCTACCATGCCCACAACGATGGTCAAGAGCACGTTTTTGGTTCGCCAGGCAACAATTGCCGCCAGTACACCCGCAATCAATCGGGCGTTACTCACAGACAGGTCAAACTTGTTCCCGTACAGGAACAATGCTGGAAAAATGATAGCTGAAAGGACGGCGACAGGCACGAAACGTAACGTGCTCTGGAGAAACGGCGGTATTTCCCTCCTGCCAAAAAGCGTGATAAACGACAGGCGAATAGCAAAGGTCAACAATCCAATGCAGATGAGTGTAAGCCAGAGCGCAAGCGGTGTCATCATCCCCCCTCCTTTTCTACATGCTCTTTCGTAGTATACCCTGTCGGGTCGGCAACGGGCTGTATTTGACCAGTGCCATCTTCCTCCTTATGAATCCTGGCGCGTTTATTATACCTTGACTCCAGGAAAATGCCAATGCTGATGCCTACGAATGTAGCAACGATCAGGCCCAGCTTGTAAGGCAAAGAGGTAGCCAGTAAAGCAACAATTCCTGCTGTCGCGGCTGCCGCTGTACCCGCCCGGTCTTTGAGATTCGGGACGACCAGTGCGATAAACGTGAGCGGGAGTGCGAAGTCCAATGACCAGCTTGCGGGAACCTGGGTGCCCAGTACGATGCCAACGGCTGTACTCGCCTGCCAGGTACTCCATAACGCAAGACCTGCTCCCAGAAAATACCAGTGTTTCCTGGACATATCGCCTGGTTGTTGATAATGCGTGATGGCAACGGCATAGGCTTCGTCGGTCAATAGGTAAGCCAGAAGCATCCGCCAGCGAGTGTTGAGCCGCTTGAGGTAGGGAGCGAGGGACGCGCTATACAGGGCGTGGCGCAAATTGACGATGAACCCTGTGAGGATGATAATCCCTGCTGGCACACCGGCTCCGATCAATTGCGCGGTCACGAACTGCGCTGAGCCGGCAAACACGATGAACGACATCGACTGTCCTGCCAGGGGAGGGATAGCAGCGCTCCGTGCCGCTACTCCATAAATCAGTCCAAAAGGCACCACTCCCATCAGAATGGGCAGTTCAGCCTTGATCCCTTTGAGAAATTCAGAATGTCTTGTGATCATGCTCTTACTGTTGATAGTGGTTGTAGTTCATCGAACAAAGCTGTCAAGCCTTCTGTGAATCTTTGTGTAGAACACCCATAACCGATACGAACAAACTGCTCATATGCTCCCCCGAAAACCTCTCCTGGCAGCAGGAGGAATTGTCTTTCTTGCGCCAGTTGGCGGCAAAAGGCTGTAGAAGAAACATGTGGAGGCAGTTTCACAAAAGCGGTGTAGCCAGCTTCAGGGCGCTGCCAGGATAGTGTCCCTTGTGAACTTGCAATTACCTCTGCCAATTTGTCGCGATTGGTACGCGCGGCCGCGAAGCGCGGGGCCAGAATCTCAGCAGAATGACGTAACGTTAGCTCAGCCAGAAATGCGCCAGGAGCACTGCAGCACATAGTGGAATAATCACGCGCGGCACTCATGCGCTGGAGTAGCTCATGTTGCCGGCTGGCAATCCAACCTACACGTAGACCGCCCAATCCCCACGGTTTAGTCATATCCCCAATAGATACTGCATACTCTACAAAGTCGGCCACGGAGGGCATTGGCTCACCATCCAATGAGATCAAGCGAAAGACTTCGTCATTGACGAGGAGAGCGCCCACCCGCTCGGCCATCGCTGCAATTGCCAGCACCTCCTCTTTATTCAGAAGGGAGCCTGTTGGATTATGTGGATGGACGAGATAAATGACGCGTGTCTTTTCATCGATGAGTCGGGCCAGGTGATCGAGATCAGGTTTCCAGCCGTTCTCCTGGCTAAGGGGCAGCCTACGTACTTCTATCCCCAGCGATTGTGCAACACCAGGAACATTATCATAGCAGGGATCTTCTATGATAATGTTCTGGCCTGGCTCTACCATTGACCAGATGAGCAGAAAAAGTGCTTCACTTGCTCCTGACATGATACGCACGTTGTCGGCTGCAAGTGTCGTATAGAGAGAGGCGACCGCCTGTCGAAGGCTTTCACTGCCAGGATTCTCAATGTAATCGAGTTCCAAGTTCAAATAGCTTTCAGTGGTTTCCGCACCTTCCAACTCGAGAAGTTCCCGCGTCGTCACGGGAAAAGGGCCGCTTGCGGCCAGGTTACGCATGCCAGGCACAAATTCAAACTCAGCGAACCAGCGTTCAAGGCGAAATGGTGCTATAGGACTATGGCTCATTAGAAAATCCTTTCTTAAAAGCAGAAAATTGCCAACTATCATATCATACGGTGAACAGGTACAATTTACACCAACCATTACGTTGCTATGAAGGCCAATCTATACCAGCCATTTTCCTGGTCACAATGGGAGAGAAGAATGTACTTATCACACGATAATGTCCGAAAACCGCTAGTAACTCGTTGTGCTTTCGCGTATTATTGAGGTATGAATACAACCAGCATTTACAACGATTTCGATGTTTGCTACCGCGCTCTTTGCAGCCGCGACGCGCGCTTTGATGGACGGTTCTTTACCGCGGTTACCACGACGGGCATTTACTGTCGACCTATTTGCCCCGCGCCGACGCCGCAAGCGTGTCATGTGCGTTTCTATTCGTGCGCCGCCGCTGCTGAGGCTGCCGGGTTTCGAGCGTGCCGTCGCTGCCATCCAGAAGCCAGTCCAGGATCACCCGAATGGAACGTCCGTGCCGACCTCGTAGCTCGCGCGCTGCGCCTGGTCGCCGATGGCATTGTTGATATCGAGGGAGTCAGCGGGCTTGCCCGGCACCTGGCTGTCAGTGAACGCCACCTGCACCGCGAACTCGTGGCTGAAGTCGGCGTCGGTCCGCTTGAACTGGCTCGCAGCCGTCGCGCTCAGACCGCTCGTCTCCTCATCGATCAAACGGATTTGTCCTTGACGACAATCGCCTTTGCCGCCGGATTTGCCAGCATTCGGCAGTTCAATGATACCATGCAGGCGGCGTTCGGCTGTGCCCCTTCTGCATTTCGCCGCCGTGAACCTCCCGTAGCTGGAGGAAACGGTCATCTCATGCTCCGATTACCCTATCGGTCACCGTACGATGCCGCATCACTACTCTCATTCTTGGGGCAACGGGCACTCCCAGGCATCGAGGAAGTTAGCAAAGGATGTTATCGCCGGACGATTAAACTCCCGCATACCAGCGGCATCATCGAGATTGAACCGGTGGCAGAGAAAAGTCATATGTTGCTGCGCTTGCAATTGGATGACCTGCGGGACCTCAACTTACTAGTACAGCACTGCCGGCGACTCTTCGACCTGGATGCTGACCCTGGTGCTATAGCCAACGTGCTGGCTGCTGATCCTCTACTCGCACCACTGCTATCTATGCGCCCCGGGTTACGCGTGCCGGGAGTGATCAACGGTTTTGAACTGGCTGTGCGTGCTGTCCTGGGCCAGCAAGTCTCTGTGGCAGGTGCAAGGACACTTGCAGGACGACTGGTAAAGGCCCTTGGGGAATCACTATCAAAACCTGATGGTACACTCACCCACTTGTTCCCCATACCGGAAGTTGTGTTACAGGCAGACTTGCAGGGATTGGGTATAACGCAACAACGCATCAATACGATTCGTTTAATTGCTCAAAACATCGTAAGTGGTGATCTCGTGCTGGATCGCAGCGCGGACAGGGAGCAAACGATGAAACAGTTACTGGCCTTACCAGGAATTGGACCCTGGACAGTTTCATACATCGCGATGCGAGCACTCGGTGATCCCGATGCATTTCCAGCCACTGACCTTGGATTGCGTTCTGCCCTCTCCAGGTATGGACTCGCCACTGACCATCGCAGCATCACGGCTTATGCTGAATCCTGGCGTCCCTGGCGCAGTTATGCAACTATACATCTGTGGACAAGTCTTGCGGATGCACAAGGAAAACAAGAGAAACATTGAGAAACTTCAGCGAAAATATTGCAAATAGAGGGAAACGAGAAAGATGACGAATACAAATACACTGCAAGAAGTTGATTGGAGTACCGTCGAATATCACACCTGGAAACTGAATCTCGCAGCTACAAATAAGGGGCTGTGTTGCCTCACCCTTCCCAATGAATCGTTCGACGCGCTCGCGCACTGGGTTGGCCTGCACATCCCTCATGCTCACTTGATAGAAGACCCTGAGGCCATGGCTATCTATGAAAAGCAAGTTCTCGAATACCTGCAGGGGCGGCGAACGGCCTTTACCTTCCCACTGGATTTTCGCGGAACAGCGTTTCAAGTCTCAGTCTGGCAGGCCCTGACCCGTATTCCTTACGGGGAGACGCGCAGCTATTCTGACATCGCCAATGTGATACAACGCCCAAAGGCTATTCGAGCCGTCGGCGCTGCCAATGGAGCCAATCCCATCCCTATTGTAGTACCCTGCCATCGCGTCATCGGCAAGAACGGCAATCTCACGGGCTATGGGGGAGGATTGAATATCAAGGAAGAACTGTTACAACTTGAAAAAAGAAAAGAGCAAGTTGTTAATAGCAAGTAAATGCTGTATCGAGGCTACAGTGTGGGCTTGACGTTCTCATTGAGGCGGAAGAAGTTGGTTGGATCGTAGCGGTTCTTGAGAGCGACTAGCCGCTCATAATTGACGCCGTAGGAGGCTCGTACATGCTCTTCCTCCTCATCACCCAGAAAGTTCGTATAAACTCCACTTTCTGCGTATGGCTGGATCGCCGCCTGGAACGCGCGAACCCATTGCATATGCCTTTCATCCTCGGGAGCGTCGCTAGCATTCCACGCTGCCAGCATGTTCATGACATAGGGCACATTGCGCAGGGCAAAGGCGGTGGCTACCGGGCTTACCCGATGTGCTTCCCCATGCACGTGCTGAATGAGTACCTGTGAAAAGGACGATGGACGCGCTGCACTGAATTCGACGATCCTATCGATTACATCGTCGCTGAGCTCGTTTATAGAGGCGGCTTGCTCATAGTAATGACGACCGTCAGGTGCTCCTGCGTCGGTCGAGACGGTCTGGAGGTAGGGCTTCGCATGGACGAGGTCGGCCAGTGGGGTACAGAACCGCCGCAACGGCTCGACCAGACGCTCTCCTTCGCGAAGAGGTCCACAGTAACAGAGACTGATGGCGATGGCCGGGATTCCATGTGACGTGGTCATAAGTACAGCATAGGCTGTAAGTTCATCTGGAGCTGTTATGGTGTAATCGCGGTAAAAGTGGAGTACCTCTCTTGCTTTCGCCAACGGGTAGACGATCTTGCCCGCCAAAACTGTACCCACCGGATGCAGTTGGAACGAAAAAGAGGTGACGACTCCAAAGTTGCCGCCTCCGCCGCGCAGACCCCAGAAGAGGTCCGGGTGCTCGTTGGCATTGGCCGTGAGCACCTGTCCATCGGCAGTAACGAGATCTGCCGAAAGCAGATTGTCGATAGTGAGTCCGTATTTTCCCATCAACCAGCCGATCCCTCCACCGAGGGTGAGTCCCCCAACCCCGGTTCCTGAGACTGTGCCCGTAGTGGTTGCCAGGCCGAAGGCCTGGGTATGGTGCACGAATTCGCCCAACGTAAGTCCTGGTTGTACTTGAGCGATGCGCTTGACTGGATCGATCCATATGTCATTCATGCGCGAGAGATCGATCACGAGGCCCCCATCGCACATAGAGAGACCTATGATACTGTGACCGCCACTGCGTACCGCGACTGCCAGGTCGTGGTGACGAGCGAATTCGACGGCAGTAAGAACATCAGTGAGGTCGGCGCAGCGCACAATCAGAGCCGGGTATTTGTCGATGCGCCCATTCCAGACGCGGCGAGCCTGATCATAATGTTCATCTCCCGGGCGGATGACTTCGCCTCGCGGACGGGCCTGTAGTTTCGCAATGGCAGTATATTCGCTAGCTATATTCATTTGTATCTCTCCTTAAGATACATGCACACACAAGGATCTGACCTTTATTGAGGGTACTGAACAGGTATGATATAATGGCGAGCAAAACGACAAGCTCGTTCTTTGCCGATACGAGACCATGCACCAGGCAATCTCGTAAGTCCTGGTCGCTTCCTCGCCGGTTATTAATCATTGATAGAGCAAGTATATGTTCAGTTCCGCCGAAAGATATCTGGCAAATGATGGATTTCTCCTGAGACTTTTGGCCTAGGTTTGTGTTCCTTCAAAGGGAGGGTAAAGCAGTGGCGATTCGCGTTTTGATCGTTGATGATCACAGCGTGGTAAGACAGGGGTTGCGTATGTTCCTGTCATTAGACCCGGAGCTGGAGGTTGTGGGTGAGGCTGCTGATGGCGCTGAGGCGGTGCGCCTGGCACGACAGTTGCGACCTGATGTCGTGTTGATGGATCTGCTTATGCCTGTGATGGATGGTATTGCTGCCACGGCAGCAATCCGGCGCGAGTTGCC
>JBGQJX010000140.1:0-9473 GCA_041499255.1 Ktedonobacteraceae bacterium
AACCTGACACCCACAAGGGGTGCCATGCCATAGCGTTGATTGCTAGAATTATAGTTCACGCAGCTTACTGAGACTCCCCGCCATAAATGGACGGGGGTTCTGATCGGCTCCCTCGCAGTTGCTTTCGCCTTTAAGATTATCGCTTCACAGTTCAAGGGCGGTCTCAGGCCGCCCGTCCACAGGCCGAGCCTCATGCTCCTGTGGCACCTATCCTTTTATCAGATAGGCCAGCCCTACGGCTGATATTGATTGCTCCTACGCTATCACGGTGCCCATGCCAGTCACACTCAGCACAGACATAGGTTCGGTCTTGCGCTTTGTTTCTTGCGCTACAAGCAGGGCACTCCTGGCTGGTATAAGCTGGGTCTACCTGCTCTACCAGGATGCCAAGTCGTTCTGCTTTATAGCCAATGAACAACGTCAATTGATAGAAGCTCCAACTATTCTTCATGCGGTTGTTTTTGCGGGCTTTTGCCCCACGACTTGTGCTTGTCGTGCCCTTGCGTATTCCTGCAAGAGACTCTACTTTGATGGTCCCAACACCCTGCTCGTGAGCATGATTGACGATTTGACGGGAAATCTTGTGGTTGCTATCCTTCATCCAACGCGCTTCTTTGTCCTTGCCTTTCTTGACGGCACGGGTTTTCTTGGCTTTCTGTAGCTTCTTGCGACGGCTGTAGAAGCGACGGCGCATGTGGCGTTGATATCTGCCATTGCCAAAGAAGCGCGTTCCCTTGCCACTGATATAGGCGACAGCAGGCACTTTGATGCCCAGGTCAATCCCCATGACAGCTTGCCCATCGGAGATGTTCGCATCTTCCACGGTCAAGGAGATATCCGCTATCCACTTGCCGCGCTTTTTCTTGATACGGAGTATCCCTGGTTTCCCTTCCAAGGGAACATTGGGAACATTCGCGCAAGGAATACGAACCTGCTGTGTTTTCCCCTCAAGATACAAAAGACAGGCTTAAAAGACAGGGGCTTTCAAGCGATCTAAGGTGTAATAGCCAGGCCCACATACCAGATTGACCTCGATACATCGTTCTCCTCGTTTCTGACATAAAATAAACTTTCGACAGCGCTGACCCCAGGTAGCCACAGCAGTGGAGTTGCAGGGTCGTATACTACTATACTACCTCTAGACACTGCTGAGTAGTACCTTGTTTGCAGTGTAGAGTATGTGGCGTTTCCGAAACGTTTCGCGAAGAGATCTATTCTTGATACGCGAGGCGGCTCCAGGCAATATAGCAGACTGAGATGAAAGAAACGCTCAAGAAACGCTTGATGCTCTACAATATGATCACGATCAGGACAAAAAGGAGATTATGCAGTATGCAAACAAGGGCTATCATTATTGGCGGGGGCATCGGTGGACTTACGGCAGCCATAGCCTTACAACGCGTGGGTTTCGATGTCACTGTACTCGAACGCGCCGAAGAACTGCGAGAGGTGGGATCTGGTTTGCCGCTCTGGACAAACGCGTTGAGAGCCTTAGAAAAGCTTGGATTAGCTGAGGAACTTGAGTCAATAGGCGTCTCAGTATCTGCCGGAAGTATCAGCACCTGGAAAGGCGACAAACTGGCTGATTTGAGTTCCGAAGAACTCCTCGAAAGGCTGGGAACGATTAGTTCTGTCGTGCACCGGGCAGAACTCCACGCGCTCCTTCTCAAAACTTTTGGCGCGGAAAAAGTACACCTGGGCGCTGCATGCATAGGCGTTACGCAGGATCAAACGCAGGTGTGCGCTCATTTGGCGGACGGGCGAGAGGTGCGAGGTGGTCTACTGGTTGGCGCAGATGGCCTCCACTCCGTCATCCGGGCACAATTGTTCAGCGCAAAAAAGCCGAAATATGTCGGGTACACGTGCTGGCGCGGCGTAGCGGACATCGATGGCACAGGATTGGAGACCTGGGCATGGGGCAAGGGTTATCAATTCGGCATTACTCCCATGACCCATGGGCGGACATACTGGTTCGCGCAACGCTATACACCCGAGGGCGCTGAGGATGAGCCTTGCGGGAGAAAGAGTGAATTGCTCGAACTGTTCCATGATTGGCATGACCCGATTCCGAGGGTTATCCAGGCAACACAAGAGACACATATACTGCGCAACGACGTCTATGAGCATAAGCACTTACGCCATTGGAGTCGAGGGTGTGTAACGCTGCTCGGCGACGCGGCTCATGCCATGACACCAAATTTGGGTCAGGGAGCTTGTCAAGCTATTGAAGATGCCGTAGTGCTGGCTCACTGCCTCGAAGCTGAAAAGGATGTCGTTACCGCCCTCAAACTTTATGAAACGCGAAGAGTCAAACGGGCAAATAGCATTGGGCAACTGGCAGGACTTATAGGGCGAGTTGTGCAGTGGGAGAATCCCCCGGTGTCCGCCGTTCGCAACGCCATCATGAAGCACGTTCCAGAAAGCCTGCTATTAAAACTGGTAATGTGGATACTCGCATACGAGGCATGAAATTTCCCGCTGTAGGGGCATTCCAGCCGTTTTGCTCCCCTGTTGCCAGGGCAGTTTTCTGTAACTTTTCTTCAGTTTTATTGAGATCGCCATATCATAAAAAGAAATATGAAACAGCGTCTTTTGCATGGCCTTCCCCTGAGAGCTCCTCATTCTTATCTAGAACCACCAACACTATACTATTACTAACCTGAAAGCCCGCGCTTTCTTAATCCTCTTTTAATAGCGTTGGTTACATAATTCATGTACACTCTTATGGGCACCCATTTTACAGAAACGACATGTACGCCAAGAGGAGGAAAGGTCGTATGGACACGTTAACCGTACTTATTGTCGTATCAGTCCCGACTCTCTTTATCATTGTCCTTCTGGTTCTGCTCACCAGGAATCGAGGAACGAGGCAATTCGACAAGAGTGTTGTTGCTACTATTACGCAGATCAAGGTAGAGGCATCTGCGACGAGCAATTGGTGGATAGTGACAGCACAATGGTCAGATTCGCAGAGAGGACAAACCCTCGTCTTTCGCAGCCCTCACCTCGAGTTCCTTCCAAAACACCGGGTTGGGGAGGGTATAACAGTCAAATTTAACGCTTCCCAGCCAAAGCACTATCACATGGAACTTTGATGTAACGCTTAATGCGTGTGTTCAGGAATTTCAGGCTGACATGCTCACTGGCCCAAAGTAGTACAGCGCAATGGGTAACTTGAGAATCATCTATTGTTCTTACAAAACCTCCGCGAATTGTGACTGCATCTGCTCTGTTGCCACATCGAAACTTCCAGGAAAAAGCCTCTTATATGCTAATATGAGATCTTTTTTGCTATGCTCCCAACTTAACTCCTCATCGATACGCTTGCGTCCGATGGCTCCCATTGTAAGGCGGAGTCCTTCGTCATCAAGCAAGATTTCTATTTTGTCAGCAAAGTCTTGTACAACGTTTGGTATGGCGTAGAGCGCGGCATCTTTTGCTGAAAAGCGTGTCTCCGTAAGATCAAAAGCCACTACAGGCTTTCCCATCGCCATATACTCCATTGTTTTGATCATAGTGGAGTACTCATTCAAGACACTTTGTGGGTCAGGTGAGAGCGCCACATCTGTCACTGTAAGGTAGCGCACGACGTCCCTGCTGCTTACCCAGCCCGCAAAATTGACATAGTCATCAAGTTGGAGTTCATGGGCGAGCGCTTGCAGTTTGGGAAGTTGTCCACCATCTCCCATCAGCACTAATGAAACATCCTGACGACCACTTTCATGAACAAGGTTATGGAGTGCGTAAAGAGCATACTCAACTCCATCTTGAACCCCCATTGCACCAACATAAGCCAGTAGATAACGGCGTCCTTTTTTCAACTCAGGCTCAGGCGTAACCGGCTTCAGGCGTTTCAGGTCAGGCCCATTCCGTGCTACAAATACCTTGCTGGCGCGACAGTGACCGCGTTCAATAGCAATCCGTTTCTGGGATAAGTTGGTTACGATGATCAAGTTGGCCGTTCGGTAGCTGCACCATGCAAGGAAACACTGAAGTTTATAAAGTAATTGCGAGCGAGTATTGAATTTCACCTGGAACAACTCTGGTGCAAGGTCATGCTGGTCAAACACGAACTTTTTCCCAAGGAGGCGATAGAATAGCCCGATTATGAAAAAAAAGTCGGGCGGATTAGCAGCATGAATCACATCAAAGCCATGGCGAGCTAACACAGTAAAACTCAAACAGAATGTCATCAACAGGGCAATGCTGAATTCCCCGATGTAGGAAGCGAATTTGTTCGTAGCCGTGGGTAATTGATAGCGATAAATGTGGATGTTGTCAACGCATACATACGACTCTCGATACTGTGTCGACCCTTTAGGGCAGATAACACTGACCTGAAAGCCTTGATCTCGCAGGGTGGTCGCTTCAGCCCAGACGCGGAAATCTGCAGGTACTGGGAGGTTTTCTACCAACATGAGTATTTTGCGGATTTTTGCCATAGAGACTTTCCCTTCTAAGGCAAGAAGGTGCCTTATTTGTGTTTTATCTTTTTGCGTGTTGCTTGCTCATAGAGTGCGAGAATTGGTTTCACTACCACTGCGCTATCAAGGTGCGCGATATCAGTTCGGCCAGTAGTCGGCTCTGTATGTCGAAATGCTTCTTCAAGCGCTGTTGCAATAACATCGGGATCGCTAGGACAAACACTACATCCTTTAGTCTTACCTATGACTTGAGCCACATCACCTACATTTGTAGCGACCACTGGCACGTTACAGGACATTGCTTCCTTGACAACATTTGGTGACCCTTCGGCGATCGATGTGAGAATGAGTGCATTGGAAGCATTCATGTACTGTACGACTTGTGTTTGGGGTAAACCATTGGCCACCACTAGTTCAGCAGATATTCCTTTGGCATGCAAGCGCTCGATAGCAGCCTTTGCCAAAGGGAAATTTTTTACAGGGATGTCTGGATTATTACTGAAGAGGACATAATAACGATCTGGATCCCAACCTAGTGCGGCGCGGGCCTTTGCACGAGGGATGGGGTGAAACAGTTCGAAGTTGATGCCGTCGGGAATGACGACAATATTATCTCCTAATGCAGCATCTTTCATCTGATCTGTTTTGACCGTTACAGCATCAACTGCATGACAAAGCCAACGACTGATGCATACAACTAACATACTCTTCTTGCTATAGCCACCACTTGCGGTTACAGTGCCTAACAGGTCATCCCCCAGGTAGGCGGCAACGACAGGTGTGGTCCACTGCATACGTGCAGCTAGACACCACAGCCCATAATGTCCATGTACAATATCGAAACGTCCATTGAGAGTCTTAAGAAACACTTGGAGGGTTGCCGATGCATAGCGGATAGGTACTGGACCAGGTTTTGGATGAACAACTTCTACATCATGATCTGCTGCGACAAGTGAATCGACGAGAGCTTTGATGAACGTGCCCGAATGAGGCTTTTGTTCTGTGGGATATATTCCTGTAACCATCAGAACACGGCATCGTTTCGTTGGAGTTCCTCCATCAGGAGGAACTTGATGAATTACGCCTATCTCCTCTTCCGACGTTAATTTTTCCATTTTCATAATTGTGCTCCTACATCTACGTACCTATTTTCTTCAGCCAATAATTCTTCTACTGACATGTGAGGGGATTCCAGGCTAGTGCTGTCGATAAAGACACGGAACCAGAGTTCCAGGCTGGCGAGAGTAAACAATTGTGCTTGATAGTTCGCCCTTCCCTCCAGGTGGTCACGTACTAAACGTGCCACAAATGCAGCATTCAGATAGCCTCGACTGCGAGCACGTTCGGAAAGCAACAATTGCATGATAAGATCACGTTGACCTTCGCGGAACCAGGTACCCGTCGGAACGTTAAAGCCCATCTTCTTGCGTGTCAGAATAGCGTCGGGAAGGAAGTCTGCGAAGGCGCGTTTGAGCAAGTATTTTGGTTTAAGCCCTTTAATTTTGATGTTTGAGGGAATGCTCGCCGCGTACTCGATCAGTCTGTAGTCCAGGAGCGGAATACGTCCTTCAAGTGAGGCAGCCATCGTCATCTTGTCGCCTTTCATGAGCAAGTTGTCGGGTAGCCAGATTTTCGTGTCCAGGTAGAGCATCGAGGAGAGATCGTCTCTCTGCGGATTTATCTCCAGCCAGCGGCGGAAAGCGCGACTTGCGTCGATATCGACGCTGGCCTTAGTGTTGGCAGAGAGCAGGTCTACTTTCAACTGGCCATTGAAAACGCCAAACCAGTTCATCCAGCGCTGGGGCGCTGGTTGCGACAAAGAACGTGCCGCCATCTTGAGCTTGCGCATACTGTAGGGAAGATGGTCAAGCAGCGGCGTAATCAGCTGGTCGCGAATTGGAGTTGGAAGGACGTGATAATATCTTGCCATCCAATCGACGACGTATTTGGGGTAGCCCGCAAAGAGTTCATCACCACCCTCGCCAGAAAGTACCACTTTGACATACTGGCGCGCAAGCTTAGAGACCAGATACACGCCTAAGTCGGATGGTTCGCTAACAGGCTCATCACGGTGCCAGGTGAGCATGGGCCAGTACTTCGACAGGTCCGAAGATGTCACGACCAGCTCATGATGTTCGGTGCCGAAGTGTTCAGCAGCAAGCCTGGCGTAGGGTAGCTCGCTAAAGTTTGGCACATCGAAGCCAACACAGAACGTTTGGACACGCTGGCTCGTCAATTGGCTCATAGTACCAGCGATAATACTGGAGTCTACTCCTCCGCTGAGCATCGCACCCACTGGAACGTCGGCCATCATGCGCTCTTCGACAGCACGACGAACATGCTCGCGTATACCCTGGAGGTATTCTTCTTCAGGACGCTGCTCGGTCTTACTAAAGGTGTAGTCCCAATAGCATTCCTCATGAATGGTATCCTGCTCACAGAGTAACCAGTGACCAGGCTGTACTTTGTAGATATTCGTAAAAAGTGTGGCCGGCGCTGGCACGTAGCGCACACTGAGAAAGTCGGCCAATGCTTGCGCGTCGACCTGCCTCTTGACGCGTGGATGGCAGAGTAACGACTTAATCTCAGAGGCGAACAGGAAGTCACCGTCAACACGAGTATAATAGAGAGGCTTTTTGCCAACGCGGTCACGGGCAAGCAGCAATCGCTTCCTTGGACTATCCCAAATAGCGAAGCCGAACATACCATGCAGACGGGCAACACAGTCCACGCCATATTCTTCATAGGCATGGACAATGGTCTCAGTATCGCTATTCGTGCGGAAGTGGTGACCTTTCTCAATCAATTCTTTGCGCAGCGCCTTATAGTTCCAGATCTCGCCGTTAAAGATGATCCAGATATCGCCGGTTTCGTTCGATATGGGTTGATGGCCACCGCTTAGATCTATAATGCTAAGACGGGCAAAGCCCAGCCCTATATCACCATCGAGAAAGATTCCACTATCATCAGGCCCACGATGGGAAATCATGTCCGTCATGCGCCCAATCAACTCTCGTGAGACAGGTTCTCTACTCCGCGTATCGTACACACCGCAAATACCGCACATAGGTTTTCCCTTCCACTAATGATTACTTATTATCTGTGCTTGCATACCCTGCTCAACGTCCATGGATGGCTCGTCCATATAAATCTGGAACCAGAGCTCCAGGCAAAGTAAGGTCCAGATAGGACTGCTGCGGTTCACCAGCGTTGTCCTGGGGTGCGCTTTCAGCATCTCCCTAATAAATTGAGGATCGAAGATGCCACGTTGTTGTGCCCGTGTCGAAAGGAGCATATCATGAGCATAGCCGTTCAGATCACCACGGAACCAGTGCTTGGTGGGTACCCCAAAGCCCTGTTTACGTCTCGTCAAAATTTCGGCTGGCAACAGATCCGCAGCAGCCTTCTTCAGCAGGTACTTCAGCACGCCATTGCGCGTGCGGAGGGTTGCGGGTAGGGATGCGACATATTCAACCAGGTATTGGTCGAGCAAGGGAGCGCGTGTCTCCAGTGAGTTGAACATGCTGGCCTTATCGACTTTGACCAGAATATCGTTAGCGAGATATGCTCGTACGTCAACGTACTGCAATTGTGCCCTTACATCGAGATCTGATACTGCACGAAATTCACTGGTGAGCCGTTCGTATGGATTATGGTCACTCACCTGAGCGTAGTATTCTGGACTATACATCAAGGAACGCGAGCCAGCAGCGAAAAGCATTTGGGACTGCACGACACGAGTAGGAAGGTCACGAAGCAAGCTACCGAGCCGCTTTTTGCCACGCATGCCATCAGGCATAAACCCGCTGCCAAATGATAGCAAGAAGCGTAGCATGGGAGGAATGTGGCTGATTAACCATTCACGTCTATAGGGTAAATAGCCGCCAAAGATTTCGTCACCCCCATCGCCGGTAAGGGCGACGGTGACGTGTTCTCGCGCCAGCTTGGAGACATAATACGTGGGGAGCATCGAGGCATCCGCGAAGGGTTCGTCATAGGCCCAGACCAATTGTGGTAGCACCGAAATAAGTTCTGGCCGAACAAAAAACTCGTGGTGATCGGTGCCGAAATGCTTTGCGACCTGCCGAGCGTAGGGAAGTTCACTAAAATCATCTTCCTCGAAGCCAATGGAGAAGGTCTTGACGGGCTGTGACATCATCGAACTCATCAGGCCGACCACAATGCTCGAATCGATTCCGCCACTGAGAAAGGCCCCCAGGGGAACATCGCTCATCAAACGAACTTCCACGGCATCTTTCAGGAGCGCCATTGTCCGTTCAATCGCTGTGGCTTCATCGTCCTTACAAGTTGGTGTGAAGGGCAGCTCCCAGTAACGCTTCGTACTGATCTGCCCATTTTCGTAGACCAGGATATGGGCAGCAGGCAGTTTCATGACGCCTTTGAAGAGGGTATTTGGCGCAGGAACACAGCGGTACACGAGGTATTCGTCGAGGGCGATATGATTCACTTCGCGAGGGATGCCAGCCTCCAGGATGGATTTGATCTCTGAGCCAAAGATCAACCGTTGCCCATCCCAGTAGTAATTGAGCGGTTTCTTCCCGAAGCGGTCACGAGCTGCTAGCAGGCGCTGGCGTTTCCTGTCCCAGATGGCGAAGGTGAACATACCGCGCAGGTGCTTGACACACTCGTCGCCGTACTCCTCGTAAGCGTGAACGATGGCCTCGGTGTCACTATTAGTACGAAAGTGATGACCACGCTCCTGAAGCTCTTTTTGCAGTTCACGATAGTTATAGATTTCGCCATTTAAGATGACGAGGATGCTCTGATCTTCGTTAAAAATCGGCTGACTACCGCCGGCCAGATCGATGATCGAGAGCCGGCGCATTCCCAACGCGGCGCCGTCACCCACCCAGACCCCCTGGTCATCTGGCCCACGGTGGCGAATGACCTGGCACATGCGGTCGATGAGCTGCCCCGCATTGTCACTACTGCGCTCTACATCAATAAATCCAGCTATTCCACACATTGACTTCAATCCTTTCACATCTTAGAAGCGCCGGTTGCTTCTCAACCATCCAAGGTGTACAC